>NZ_JAAHHS010000144.1 GCF_010692395.1 Moorena sp. SIO3H5 | reverse complement strand
TGTTTCTGGTCTTACTGTTGGCAGGGTTGGCTGTAGTGTTGCTAGTTGCGGTTGGGATTAGTCTTGCGATCGTAGCCTGGGTGATCACGACAATTACTAGCTGAGCAGAAATGTCTGGCATTGGTGAAACTGGCAAGATGCCAGTTCCACAGGGTGGGAAATCAAACTGGCAAGATGCCAGTTCCACAGGGTGGGAAATCAAACTGGCAAGATGCCAGTTCCACAGGGTAGGAAATCAAACTGGCAAGATGCCAGTTCCACGCTTGATGTCCATTCCATCCATGGCTCAAACAGCTAAAATGAGGTGAATGGGAGTCAGAAGACACAAACAATGGAAGAAAAACAATTAGCGCAATTTTCCCTAGCGGATGGAACTACATTTTTGGTAGAAGTGGAAGAACCGGAAAGCCGTGGTATTGAGCGAGTCAGCCTGGGAGGAAAACAAGTCCTTAAGGCACGGCAGACCTTTGAAGAAGCCCTGGATCAAATCAAACCGGTTGCTTCTGCGGTGATCACCAAATTGCGAGACCTCAACCAGCCTGCCGATGAAGTGGAGGTAAAATTTGGTTTAAAATTGACGGCGGATGCGGGAGCCGTCTTTGCCTCTGTGGGTGGCGAAGTGAGCTATGAAATTACCTTAAAATGGAGAAGTAATAAGAATCAGGGCAAGTAGAGGATAAATTAAATCAATGGATTTTAATGCCCATAAGACTTCAATTATTAGGCTCTTTAATAAATACCAAGAAGTAGTTGGTATTGGCTTTCTGGTATCGGAACACTATGCCTTAACCTGTGCTCATGTCGTAGCAGAGGCATTATTAATTGATAGCACCACACAGAGCCGCCCTGAGGGAGAAATAAACGTTGATTTTCCGTTACTTAATGGGACAGATAAATTTTCGGCGAGGGTGGTTTGCTGGCATCCTATATCTCCTTTAGAAGATTCCGAGGAAGCCATAGAAGATATTGCAGTTTTGAAGCTTGATAACCTTCCTGCTTCTGCTCACCCGACTCGCCTGCTGTTCTCAGAAAATGTTGCAAATAATCCATTTAAAGTATTTGGCTGTCCTAAGAAAGTTTCGTTTGGAGTTTGGGCAACTGGGGTATTATCGGAGCAAAATGCTAAACAATGGTTTCAACTGGAAGACACTAGGGTAACTGGATACGGGATTGAACCAGGATTTAGTGGTTCTTCGGTTTGGGATGAAAAATTGCAGGGAGTGGTGGGGATGGTAGTTGCTGCAGACCGCAAGCGAGAAACGGCAAAAGTCGCGTTTATGATTCCGACACAAATTTTAGTCGAAGCTTGGTCACAGTTGGAGTCAATTGTTATCCGAACTAAAGAAGAAAAGCCAATTAAGCCAGGTTTGTTACCAGCAAATAAAAAGTTTCTCGAACAACGAAAGAGAGACTTAGAAGAAAACGTCGAAGCGGTCAGCAAGCAAATGGGGTTTACGTCAGATTTATCTAAATATCGAAATTTGGAACAAAAAATAACTTTCTATTTGGAAAAAATTGAAGAAATTGACAGACAGCTTGCGGGGGATTAGATAAAAACATAAAAAAATGACAACTAGCACAGAAATCGAAAATCTACAAAAAATTTGTAATCTATGGAATCAACGCATTGAAGATGTCATAAAAGAGATGAGTTTCACGTCAGAGCTGGATCAGCTAGAAAATTTAGATAGAAAGTTTCAGTACTACTCTGAACAACTCAAAAAGTTCGAGAATAAACTCAATTTATTAAAAACTAAGAGCGATTCCTCTGCTAGTCCTAATCCACAACATACTATTGCTCAAAACTTATCTAAGATTAACTTCCATAACCAAAAAAGAATCGTCAATTATATTCTAGACAATTGTTTAGGTGAAGAAGGAGGCTTGGCTTTATTTTTACTTGACAATACCTCTTTGATGCGAGGAGATTTATGTGTTGCAGAAATTCAATACTATCTTAGTAGCAAAAGTTATGGTAAACTTAAGTATTGTCCTATAGACCCCTTCTTAAGACCTGATATTTCCGATGAGCGCAGTTTGCTAAATGCGATCGCGGATTATTTTAAGCCAATTGAACCTCATCCCAATGACCAACAATACATTCAGAAAATTATAGAGAAGATCGGTGACAGTGTACAGGGAGGAAGCATTATTTTTTTTGATTTTAGCAACTGGGATTCTCTTACAGAAAATGATGCTAGACTTTTATCTTGGTTTATTGAGTTTTTTTGGAAGTCTTTGAAGCAAAAACATCAAGATGATATTTCCCAGGATTACTCTTGGGTTAATTTTTTGTTGTTTTGTTCTCTAAGTTCACTCATCGATGAATCTTATGAAAATCTCAGTTATTGTTGTAACTACAACGAGTTTGATAGTTTAAAAATACTAAAAATACCTTTGAATAAATGGAAGGAAAGTGATATTAATCATTGGCTTCAACAAGTTTATGGATTATCTAAACCAAAAAGCAAAAAAATAGCCAGAATAATTTATAAATCATCTAATCGTGGTATTCCTAGTACAGTTTGCTCAAAATTAGAACAATATTTAGCTCAATATAGTTAATGAATCCTCCTAAATACATCTTCCAGGGAAATCCACAACATCGACCTAAACAATGTCATCCAGATTCTCCCACAGAATTAGAACCCTATATTGCAGACAGCGAATTAATTGAAGCCGTGAATTTGGCAATTTTCCTCCAAAGACCCCTGTTAATTGAAGGAGAATCGGGATGTGGTAAAACCCGATTAGCAGTGGCAGTGGCTTATGAATTAGGGTTGCCCTTTTATCGCTGGGATATTCGCTCAACCACCAAAGTCCAAGAGGGATTATATGAATACGATGCGATTTTGCGCTTGCATGATCTCCAAACCCAAAACTTAACCCCGTCTATTAATCCGAAAACTGGACAACCGAGAAATCCTCAAGAACCAAACGATTACCGTGAACTAGGTCCCCTGGGAAAAGCCTTTCAATCCCACGACTATCCGGCAGTGTTGCTAATTGATGAAATTGACAAGGCTGATGTAGATTTCCCCAATGATTTACTGTCGATATTGGATAAACCTTGGAAATTTTTTATTCGGGAAACAGGAGAAACCATTGAGGCGAATCAAGAGCAACTACCAATTATCATTATTACCAGTAACAAAGAAAAAGGCAGTCTCCCCTCTCCTTTCTTACGCCGGTGTTTATATCACTATGTACGTTTCCCTAATCAACCAGAAGAGTTAGAGAAAATTGTCAAGGTTCACTATCAACAGAAACAGAAAACAGAGACAATAGCAATGCCCAAATCTGATTTAGTGACGACTGCGATCGCTAAATTTTTAAAGATACGACAGGATAAAAGTCTTTTTAAACGTCCGGGGACCAGTGAGTTTCTGGATTGGCTGGCTGCCTTACATCACTTTAAATCGAAACCCTATGCTGTGACTAAACTCCAGCAAGAAAAAATAATTCCCTATCGAGATTTAGTATTTAAATTGCGGCAAGATTGGCAAAATCCCAATTATGCAGGTTCATGATACCAATTTACTTTAATGAGGCTACAGATCAGATCCCCCCTAGCCCCCCTTGAAAAAGGGGGGAACTGGACTTTAAGTCCCCCTTGTTAAGGGGGATAATGGGGGATCTTCTACGTGTTTCACTGTCTTATGAAATTGGTATGAGTAACTTTAATCCCCGCTCTCTGTTAACTCGCCTATTTTACCGCTTGCGCCGGGATGGGTTTGCTTTGGGAATTAATGAATATTTAGCTGCCTTACACGCTATGGAGGGCGGCTGGGGAGTGCAGGATGCCAATGCTCTCAAAAAACTGCTGCGATCGCTTTGGTGTCATTCCCTAGCCCAACAAGACCATTTAGACGTCATTTTTCGTTCCATTAGCGCAGAAGAAAGCCAAGAGGAGGCAAAACCAAGGGAAATTCCCTCAGAATCCCCCGAATCATCGTCCTCCCCTAAAAATACTCCTCCTGTTACCCCTGGGGAACAGGTTCCCTCAAGGGTAGACTCTCCTACTCCAGTTCCTGAATTATCCTTACTGCCGGTCAAATCATCAATCAATGTATTGGAACACACAGAAGACTGGGATTTCCAAGCTTATTATCCCATTTCTCGCAGGTATATGGTTTATAGCTGGCGTTATTTACGGCGGATGGTGGCAGATGGTAGAGAAGATATTCTGGATGTGGAAGGGACAATTGCCAAGGTCTGCCAACAGGGATTTTTTTTAAAGCCGAAATACAGCCGACGGGAGCAAAATCACGCTGATTTGCTCTTGTTGCTGGATCAAGAAGGCTCCATGACTCCCTTTCACCGCTTTACGCGAGATTTAGTCGAAACCTCCCAACACGACAGTAATATCGAACGGGTGCGGGTGGGCTATTTCCACAACGTTCCACCAGAGTATGTTTATAAAGACCCTTATCTAACCGAAAAGGTAAAGTTTGAGTGGATTTTGGCAGAGTCCGATGGGGATACCAGTGTTTTAATTGTCAGCGATGGGGGAGCAGCTCGTGGCGATCGCCGTTCGGAAAGATTTTCAGCAACCGCTGAAGTTTTGTGGCACATTAGACAGCATACCAAGTTAATTGCCTGGTTGAATCCTGTTCCCTCTGAACGCTGGCAAGGAAGCACTGCCCAATTTATCGCTCATTTAGTACCAATGTACCCTCTGGATCCTCATGGGTTAAATCAAGCGATCGCTAGCCAACGCCCTTCGGGCTAATCGCCTTTGGCGCTGCTGTGGCCGTAGGCCACGCTGGGCGAACGCCGATGAAGCGAAGCTTCCGCGCTTATGCGATCGGCCAAAGATAGAAGTATCTTTTTAAGGCAATCTCCGGCAGTTCCCGGCAGTCTCTGTTAGTATATATAAAGAATCGCACCAACTCAGACTATGAGGTATGTCCCACCCAGGAAAGCCCGCGAAATCCTCGGAGTATCTGAACGAACACTCAGGTACTGGGAGCAGGAGGGCAAAATCAAAACCATTAGAACCCCAAGTAACCAGCGACGTTATGATGTCGATTCAGTGCTTGGAGAAGTCAAGAACAAACCAACAATTATTTACGCTAGAGTCTCTACCAGAAGACAAAAAGAAGACCTCGAAAGGCAAGCGGCGTTCCTTCAAGGGAAGTTCCCGAACGCGGAAGTCATCAAAGATATCGGTACAGGACTCAACTACCGCAGAAAAGGTCTTAAAGCCTTATTGGGACGAGTTTTGTCAAGAGACGTCAGCGAAATTGTGGTCGCTCACAAAGACCGGATGGCAAGATTTGGATTCGAGCTTATCGAATGGATTTGTGAACAGAACGGTTGCAGAATCGTGGTTCTCGACCAGTCAAATCTATCTGATGAACGAGAGATGGTGGAAGACATCCTTGCCATCGTCCATGTCTTCAGTTGTAGACTCTATGGACTCAGGAAATACAAGTCAGTTATCAAAGAAGATCCGAGTCTACCCGGAAACTGAATTAAAGCTAAAATGGAGAACTTGGATTAATGCCGCGAGATGGTGTTACAATCAGGCTATCGCAACTCTGAAAACCACAAAAATAGGGAAATACGACCTTAGAAAGAAAATAATGTCAGACGTCCCTGAATGGGTTAGTAAAACACCTTACAGCCCCAGAGAATCGGCAATATTTCAAGCATTTGGAGCTCATAAAGCAGCCAAGAAGGTAGACGGAGAAGCTAAGTTTAGGAAGTTTTCAGATCCAGTTCAATCGATCAGGTTCAATAAGGTTAACTTCAGGAAAGGGACTTTTTACCCAAAAGAGACGAAAGGTAGGGTTTTTCACAGTAGCGAATCAATGCCAGAAAAAATCCTTCATGACCCTACTCTGGTTATTGATCGAGGACGTTGGTTTATTACTTTTGCCATAGACGAAAAACCGGCTAAACCTTCTCTGCCAGATAGAAGTATTGCTTTAGATCCTGGAGTAAGGACATTTTTGACTGGATTTGACGGCCAGAGGTTTTTAGATATAGGTTCAGGAGACATTGGACGAGTTTACCGCCTTTGTTGCCACTTAGATAATCTAATATCTCGCGCCTCTCTAGCTAAGGGGTCTAAAAATAAAAGAAAAAGATTCAAGATCAGGAAGGCCGCTCAGGGAATGAGAGTAAAAATTCGCAATCTTATAGACGAAGCTCACAAAAAGGTTGCCTGTTTCCTCACTTCTGAGTATCAAGTTATTTACCTTCCCAAATTTGAGACATCTCAAATGGTGAGTAAAACCAAGAGGAAAATAAGAAGCAAGACCGTTAGAAAAATGATGTCTTGGGCACATTATCGATTCAAGATGACATTGAAGCATCAGGCAGCCAAAAGAGGCTGTTTTGTAGTAGACGTCACTGAAGAATACACATCCAAGACTTGTACTAAATGTGGCCACATTCACAGCAAGTTAGGCAGTTCTAAACGATTTAAATGCCCAAATTGTGGCCACACCCTTGACCGTGATCATAATGGCGCTTTTGGGATTTACCTAAAAGCTTTGAGGGATACCTCCTCGTCGATAACCGACGTGCTGTACACGGCTTCCGGGTTTTGCCGGGAATTGCCTGGTTAAATGTATCCGCACAGATTCGTTAATATCTATGACCAGTCCCTTATCTGAGGAATTAACCGAAGAAATAGCCAAGCAACAAATTGAAAGCTTTGTGGCCAGGTTTCAGCCCAACTATCGCTATCTAGCGTGTCATTGCGCTTTGCCCTTGGTCTTGACTCCGGAATTGGTGAATTATATCCGAGTGCAATTTTTACTCAACGAGGAAGTGCCTTGGATAGCAGAAGCGGATTTACTGTTATCGGAGTTGTGCCGTCCAGTTGGTTATGAATTATATGCCATGACTCCGGCGGTACGGTCTAATTTATTGGCACAATTTGAAACACCAGAATTTCAGCACAAATTTGGCACAAATCGCCTCAAATCCGTCGCCCAATTGCTGATGGATTACGTGACTTATTTAATAGGAACCAATCCCCCTAGCCGACAGCGAGAATTCCAGGCACAACAATGGGCAGCAATGGTTTATTTAGATCAACATCGCACTAAAGCAGAAAAGCAGATAGCCACTGCTCTACAAGGATTGGTTAACCGAGGAAAAAATGGACAGGCAGAATTAGCCCGATTACAGCGTCTAATTCAAGAATTTAGACCCCAGTTGAGTCAATATGACTCATTAATAACATTTGCTCAATCCCTCGGAATCTGGCTCAAAGATCAAATTCCTCTTGATGCTGGTGAATCCTATGATGTTCATGGGGTAAACCTTAGCCTTAATCAAGTCACTCAGCTTGAAGGTTTTCCACCCCTGCAAACCTTTGAATGTGAGGTGGTAACCATTGGGCTGGGAGCAGAAACGGAGATTAACGCTAGACTTTTCCATTCTTCAGCGAAATGGATGTCCGTAGACATTGTGCTAGAACGTTTTACCTTTGAAGTGGCAACTATTGAGTTGAAACAAACAGGCGGCTTGAGAACAGAAACAGAACTAATCATCAACCGTCATCAGCATGGAGCTTATGGTTTTACCGAAGACTTAGGGAATGGAGTTGAGTTAGAGATGGTTGCCATTCGTGAAGGGAGCTTTATGATGGGTTCCCCAGAAACCGAAGAGGGGCATAGAGACAGTGAAAGTCCCCAGCATCAAGTCACCGTTAAATCCTTCTTCATGGGTAAATACCCAGTTACTCAAGCCCAATGGCAAGCCGTGGCCGCCCTACCCCAAGTCAACAGAGAACTTGAACCCAATCCATCCTATTTTAAAGGGGAAGACCGACCTGTAGACGGAGTCTGTTGGTATGATGCGGTGGAATTTTGTGCGCGGTTGTCTGAGTATACGAAACGTCTTTATCGCTTGCCCAGTGAAGCCGAGTGGGAGTATGCTTGTCGAGCAGGTACAACGACTCCGTTTCATTTTGGTGAAACCATTACAACTGACCTAGCTAACTATGATGGCAACTATACTTATGGCTCTGGACCCAAAGGCAAATATGTTCAGGAAACAACCCCAGTGGGGAGTTTTGGGGTAGGGAATGACTTTGGACTCTACGATATGCATGGGAATGTGTGGGAGTGGTGTGCAGACCATTGGCACTCAAACTATAAAGGTGCGCCGACAGATGGCAGTGCGTGGCCAAATAATAATGACAATGATAATAATCGGCGGTTGTTGCGGGGCGGATCCTGGGACAACTATCCTGAGGTCTGCCGTTCTGCGTCTCGCTACAACTATCTTTCGGGCATCAGGCACACTTACTTTATTGGTTTTCGTGTGGTGTGTGGGTGGGCTTAGAGTCGGTAACCCTTGACTCTTTTGGCCTTTTGTCCTTTACTCTGTTTTCTCTTTTCCCTCTTCTGTGTGTAGAACTGGCATCAAGCCGCGTGGCTGGGGAATAGGCTTTATGCCTGTGTCAATCTCAATCAAGTAATAATCTGGTCACTGGCAAGATGCCAGTTCTACAACTAGCTCCACTGGCAAGATGCCAGTTCTACAACTAGCTCCACTGGCAAGATGCCAGTTCTACAACTAGCTCCACTGGCAAGATGCCAGTTCTACACAAGATGCCAGTTCTACACAAGAGGCCAGTTCTACATCAGTAAAACCAAACAATGGTGATGGCACAAACAAGTAAAGAAGAACAGCAATCAAAACTTAATATCAAACGCCATCGGCGACAAATTCAGTACTTCACTGAAGACTTGGGAAATGGTATCACCTTGGACATGGTTGCCATCCCCGGTGGCACTTTCCTCATGGGTTCCCCAGAAACAGAAGAGGGGCATAGCAACAGTGAAAGTCCCCAGCATCAAGTCACCGTTAAATCCTTCTTCATGGGTAAATACCAAGTGACCCAAGCCCAATGGCAAGCGGTCGCTGCCCTAGCCCAAGTCAACACAGAACTTAAACCCAATCCATCCTATTTTAAAGGGGATGACCGACCTGTCGAGAGAGTCTCCTGGGATGATGCGGTGGAGTTTTGTGAGCGGCTGTCCCAGCATACCAAACGCCCTTATCGCTTGCCCAGTGAAGCCGAGTGGGAGTATTCCTGTAGAGCCCGAACAACTACTCCCTTTCATTTTGGCGAGACAATTACAACCGACCTAGCTAACTATCATGGCAAGTATACTTATGGGTCTGGTCCTAAAGGCAAATATGTTCAGGAAACAACCCCAGTGGGTAGTTTTGGGGTAGGGAATGACTTTGGACTCTACGATATGCATGGGAATGTGTGGGAGTGGTGTGCAGACCATTGGCACTCAAACTATGAAGATGCGCCGACAGATGGCAGTGCCTGGCAAGATGAATCTAACAATGATAATTACAATGATAATAATTGGCGGCTGTTGCGGGGCGGTTGTTGGGACTACAACCCTGTACTCTGCCGTTCTGGGTCTCGCCTCAACTATAATCCGGCCCTCAGGCACTACGGCAACAATATGGGTTTTCGTGTGGTGTGTGCCCAGGAGTGGACTCCCTAACCTTTTACCCTTTACCCTTTTTCCCTCTTCTCTCTGTAGAACTGGCATCAAGCCGCGTGGCTGGGGAATAGGCATGTGGCCTTCTCTCTGTAGAACTGGCATCAAGCCGCGTGGCGGCGGAATAGGCATGTTGCCTTCTGTGTGTAGAACTGGCATCAAGCCGCGTGGCGGCGGAATAGGCATCAAGCCTTCTGTGTGTAGAACTGGCATCAAGCCGCGTGGCGGCGGAATAGGCATGTTGCCTTCTGTGTGTAGAACTGGCATCAAGCCGCGTGGCGGCGGAATAGGCATCAAGCCGCGTGGCTGGGGAATAGGCATCTTGCCTTCCCAATGTGGAACAGGCTTCCAGCCTGTGATAGGCGAACCAATCTTTAATTATAGCAGTTAAAGTAAAGACATACTTGTGATCCGAAGCTCCATTCCCCTTCCCGCAAGCTCAGGCAAAGCCCGAAAGCATAGGCCACGGCCTTAGTTCCCTAAGAATTTTCAAAGCTCAATAATTTGGCAAAACGGCATTGATATAGCCGAGAAGTGTTATTTAATGATTTCTAAAGTGTTATTTAACTGTAAGCTATCAGCTATAAGCTGTCAGCTATAAGCAGCTAGAAGCCTGTGCCACAGCTGAGCGCTGACCACTGACCACTGTTCGCTTACATTTAACCACTTCTGTTCTCCCTTCCGAACTCCCTCGCCCAAACTAATGATTTAGCATCACAAGTACCAAAGAGGCTAACATTATGACTTTGAAAATTTTCTGTGACCAGAACTATCTCCCAGAGGGCATGACCTATGAGGCAATCCTATACCCCTTTTGGGGCAAGCCTCCCGAAAATCCTCAGGATCCCATTAGTAGTTGTTTTGACCACTATGTAGAAATTGGAAAGTCTCTATTTAAGATGTCGTCTCTGGAGGAAGCAGATATCGCCATCGTACCAGTTAATTGGGCACTATGGAATTCTGAATTGGAACATAAAGCCAGAGAATTAGCAGAAAACGTTAAATCAGCAGGCAAGCCCTTAATCAGCTTTTTTGGTGGGGCTTCTTCCCATCTTAACTTACCGATTGAAAGTGATTTCGTATTCCGTAACTCCCTCTATCGCTCCCTGAGAAAAAACACCGATTTCACCCTACCTCAGTGGAGCGAAGACTTTGTTGAAAACTATCTGGACAACAAACTCAATATCCGGCAAAAACGATTAAAACCAGTAGTTGGTTTCTGTGGGTATGCCGTCAAACCAAATACCAAAACCTACTTAAAGTTTTTATGGTCTAGAGTCAAAAAGAATGTCTTGAACTTTAAAACTAGTATCCCTCCCTATAATTGGGGATATATGTTAAGACTTCAAGCCCTAGATATCTTAGCAAAAGATTCTAACATAATCACCAACTTGATGATTAGAGAACGCCCAGTTTTCTTCAATCAACCGGATTTCAAGTTGAAGCAAAAGCATCGGTTGGAATTTGTGTATAACTTAATAGACAGTGACTATATATTTTGTTGCCGTGGATCAGGAAACAATTCCTTTCGTTTCTATGAAGCATTGTGCTGTGGCAGAATTCCAGTTCTTGTAGATACCGATTGTGTACTTCCCTACGACTTTGACATTGATTGGAAGAAATACTGTGTTTGGATAAAGGAGAATGAAATTCATTTAATTGGCGAGAAAATTGCTGAGTTTCACGACAATCTATCATCCCGGGAATTTGTAGATTTACAGTATGAGTGTCGCCGGATTTGGAAAGAACGAGTATCTCCAGAAGGGTTCTTTAGTAATTTCCATCGTCATCTGCCTATAGCAAAGAGAACACGGAATAGGGAACAGGCAACAGTAGGGTGCATCTGATAGTTCTAAAAAAGAAGGGAAGTGTGGGGCAGGGGCGCGGGAATTTTATTAGAATTTTTGCCTAATTTAATAAACTAAAAAATATCAGGTGAGTTTGCACGATGAAAGTCACAACTAAACTAGCACAATTAAGAGCTGATTCCGGAAATATCAGTTACGAAGAAATTTCTGAATCTACGGGAATCAATCGGCAACAACTAAGGGAACTAGAAAATGGGGAAGCGAATGCGATGAAGCGAAGCTTCCGCTAAGAGCGAACGCTTTTACTACCCTCGCTCAACTCTGCGCGTTCTTTCACTGTAGTCCCAACGATTTATTGATTGTAGACTGGGAGGGGGAAGAAATAGAACAATCTCCACAGATAATGAAACAGGAATTTACCCAGAAAGAGGCGATGCAACTCGGTTTTGCAGATGAAATCTGGGATACTTTTTAAGTAACTATCAAGCGAATTTAAAACCAAATTTAAAACTCATAATTTGCACTATAAACTGAGGTAATCAGGATTAATTTTGATGCTTAAATTTATTATCGACGTTCCCCCAAAAGTTAATTAACTGTGCAACCACTTGGCAAATATCTTAGTGAGGAAAGGCATCACTAAATAAGTGAGCAAACCTACGGTAATCGCCACCATAATTGCTTGGCGAAGCATAAACGGCAGTACCATCAAATGAGGCATCACGACAACCCCTAGCAATATACTGCAAAAATATACGCCCATCGAAACTAAAATGGCAGTCTTGTAACGTGGCGGTGGTTTTAGTGGTGTTTGACCAGGAAGAGAAACCAGATAATCTAACCCCGTTAAGATTTGTACATTTTCCACCTTTTGAGTCAAGGGTTCTGCGCGCTCAATCCAATGTTTACGAACCTCCGAATTCATCCACTGTTGCAAGTGATGATAGCTATCAAACCGCAGAATAATTACATAGTCTGACCGTGTTCCAGGCTGAGGTCTCAAAATTGTGAGGCCGCAATGTCCTTCAAACTTCCGAGCATCAGCAGAAATTCCCTTGAGCCACTCTTCATAGCCCTGCTCCCGTCCCTTCCGCACAAAGTGAGAAATAACTGCTGTGACTTGTTGATCGTCAGGTTGATTGTCAATAAAGTTAGAAGTATCCATCAAAATTAGCTCAAAATCAAAAAGTACCTTTCCGATTCCCGATTCCCGATTCCCGATTCCCTTTAAAACCTTTATTTAGCAACAACCACACATTAAACCACCCCAAAAACGAGATAGACTCCCTGACGTACTCAGGGAAGATAAATTAGAGAAATTAAATTTATGCTGGCTCTTGGAATTGGGGATGTTAGAGAATCTTTGTCTGGGGTGTCTTAGAGAGACTAAACTAATCTTTGAGTCGTTGTGATAGCCACCATAATACTTAACAGGTGACCAATCGGGACTGATGGGTAAGGGTGGAGGGGATAGCTCGCTAAATTCCGCTGAACCATATACAGGCTTACCATCCACAATAGTTAAAACTGATTCGAGATGTTTAATTCTGTCTTCGGGTACAGAGAAATAGTCTTCTGACAACACGGCTAAGTCTGCTAATTGACCTGGAACAATTGACCCTTTATTACCTTCTTGATTGGAGAACCAAGCAGCTGCCGTAGTATATAATCTCAGCGCCTCCATGCGATTAAGGCGATTCGCTTCCGGGTAAAGTGGGGTTCCCCCAACAGTTTTTCCTGACACTAACCAGTACAGCCCTGGCCAAGGATTGTAACTAGCTACCCTAGTTCCATCTGTTCCCCCAGAGAGAGGAACATCCATGGCCATGATCTTTTTAATTGGAGGAGTGTGGCTCGCAGCCTCAGAACCATACCGGTCTATAAAATATTCTCCTTGAAAAGCCATGCGATGTTGAATGGCAATCCCTCCCCCTAAGGCTTTGACCCGCTCAATATTTTTTTCACTAATGGTTTCGGCATGATCTAAAATCCAATGCATCCCTGCAAAGGGAACGTCCTGATTGACTTGTTCAAATACATTCAAAAACCGAGAAATAGATTGGTTGTAGGTAGCATGGAGTCTAAAGGGCCATTTATTAGCAGCAAGGAGTTTAATAACCTCGGTTAGGTCACCTTCCATAGTGGGATTGAGATCAGGGCGAGGTTCGGTAAAATCTTCAAAATCTGCAGCTGAGAAAACTAACATTTCCCCTGCACCATTGAGCTGATAAAAATCGTCTCCCTGACCAGGATTAGCAATTTTAATCCATCTTTCAAAATCCCCTTTCTCATTGCCTGGATTTTGAGTAAATAGGTTATAGGCAACCCTGACAGTCATCAATCCTTCTGCATGAAGCTTTTGGATAATTTGGTAGTCATCGGGATAATTTTGTCCACCACCACCAGCATCGATCACGCTTGTAATACCCAGGCGATTCATCTCCCGCATATAGTGGCGTGAAGAATTGATTTGATCCTCTAAACCTAATCTTGGTCCTTGAGCGATCGCTGCATAGAGAATAGTGGCATTTGGTTTAGCAATGAGCATTCCTGTCGGATTGCCATTACTATCTTTTTCTATAACAGCACCAGGAGGTGGGCTCGTATTACGGTCAATTCCCAAAGACCTTAGAGCTGCACGGTTTAGTAAAGCACGGTTATACAGATTGAGAATAAAAACAGGTACGTCTTGAGAAACAGCATTAATTTCTGCCAACGTTGGCATGCGTCGTTCAGCAAACTGAAACTCGCTCCACCCGCCAATCACGCGCACCCACTGTGGTGCAGGGGTTCTCACAGCCTGTTCTTTGAGCATCCGCAGGGCATCGGCTAAAGAAGGAACTCCATCCCAGCGCAGCTCTAAATTGTAGTTCAAACCACCACGAATCAAGTGAGTATGGCTATCATTCAGCCCCGGAATGACAGTACGACGATTAAGATTGATGAGCTTTGTTTTATCTCCCTTATAGGCCATCACTTCCTTGTCTGAGCCAACGGCGAGAAAACGATTACCTTTAATGGCTAAGGCTTCAGCAAAGGAACGCTTGTTGTCTTGGGTTGCAATCCGGCCATTATGAAGAATCCAATCGGCTTTGTTACTGGTGTCAGGATTATTCTGTACCCAAGAGCTACATTTATGTAACAAATCAGTAGAAAATCCTGCTGCTAAGGCCAACTTGAAAAAATCTCGCCTTTTGGTCTTGTGGTAGTTTTCCATGATTTTAATCTCTAGTCAATCAGTTACATCTGAAAAAGTCTGGGAGAGGATTAATTGCTTTTTGTTCCACTCCCTTTCAGATATAAAACCAATACTTTTATCAATACTTTTCTACTTAACTATCTTCCCTTTAAAGTCACCACGCTGAGGTACTTTGTTTATCATCGTGTAGGCATAATCAATCCCCATGCCATAAGCTCCACTGTGTTCTTTAAATACCGCCATAATAGGATCGTAAGTCTCTTTCCTCGCCCAATCTCGTTGCCATTCCAGAGCAACTTGTTGCCAAGTCATGGGTACAACCCCTGCTTGCACCATCCGATCCATTGAGGCGCGGTGAGCCATTTCACTGGTGCCACCGCAAGCATCTTCGACCACATAGACTTCGTAATTATCCTGCATCGCGGAAAAGGCACAGAGATTAATACAAACCTCTGTCCATAGACCAGATAGAATCAACTTTTTACGTCCTGTTAAACCCACAGCATCTCGAACCTTTGGGTCATCCCAGGAGTTCATACTGGTGCGTTCTAGCAAATCATTTTCAGGATAAACATCAAGCAATTCAGGCCACATGTAACCGCTGAAACTTTCTGTTTCAACTGTGGTCAGAGTGGTTGGAATATTAAATACTTTCGCTGCCTTGGCAAGGGCCACAACATTATTTTTCAAGAGTTGACTATCAATATTCACAACTCCAAAGGCCATCTGAGGTTGATGGTCAATAAATAACAGAACAGAATTTTCCGGTGTAAGTAATTCAATCTTGCTCATGGTGAAAGACCTCTAATAGTTTGATAATTTTGACTGATTTAAGGTGATTTAAGGCAAGTAATGGTGCAACGGTATGCTCCATGAGGTAATGTTGAGGGCATTCATGGAGTAAGATTACTGGTTCTCCTTCACCGCCGGATAGTGGAGGTTGATATTGCCATTGACGACGGCAGGTTTATTTAAATTAGTCAAAAACTTGTATCACGATTTCTAGTTCTAACTAAGAATATTGACAAGGAACTTAAGGGACTTGCGTGTAAAAAAAAATACCAATTAAAGTAGGGTGGGCAAAGTAATATTATCTATAATAATCATTTGAACCAAACTGTTTTTGCCCACCCTACAAGCTAAAAACTGGTATTTTATTTTTTTGCTACTCCCTAACGTGACTTTGCATAAATCTTAGTGCTTTGAACCCTTATAAAAATCCAGCCATCACTGGATTTTTATAGAATAGCCGTAATAATTCGATGGGAAGGTGGTACTGTTACTCGTGTATTCCTCCCATCCTAATCACTACTGGGATAATTTAGCTGTTACATCAACGAGTTTGGTGGCGATCGCCTGCACAGCCTTCAGCTGCTTCTCATCCTTGAGGTTACCCTGGTCATCAAAGGCCTGATAGGCTCCTGGAATCGCCTTTTGATCGGGAATCACCAAGACGCCAATCCCTTCTAAAATTGCGCGAACGTGAACTAATCCCCGCATTCCCCCTAAGCCACCTGGAGAGGTTGCTAATAGGGCTGCGACTTTGCCTTTAAAGCCACTGAGTGCCATCGATGGTTCCTCGGGATCTGGGCGGGAAGACCAGTCAATGACATTTTTGAGCAGGGGCGTAATTGAGCCGTTGTACTCTGGACAGGAAATTAGGAATCCCTGATGGCTTTTCAGCAAAGCTTTGAACTGAACAACTGTATCTGGCAGTCCCTCTTGAGCCTCCAAATCTTCGTTAAATATAGGCATGGGATAATCCAGCAGGTCTAGGTAGGTGACTTCGGCTCCAGCAACTTTAGCTTCCTCAGCAGCAATTTTGACCAGCTTTTTATTGAAAGATTCGATGCGGGCACTACCAGCAAAAGCCAGAATTTTTATGGGTTGAGACATGGTATCTGCTGATACTCCTATAGACTTGTATGGGTACGGTCACAGAAGAAATGGGCATTCCCTGTACCCTTGCACAGGCAAAGGGCAACTTTTTGCTTCTGTGCAATTTCAAATGTGACTGGGGTGAACTCCGTTCCTTGGTAGGTACCATGGCAAAAGGGTTCAACGGTCATCTTCTTAAATAATAGGCAAATTTCATATACCAAAGGGAACAGGGAACAAAATTATCACAATTCCTACACGGATTGCTATAGATATTGTTTCCAAGCCAAACTTGGATCAAGTACTTAAAAAAAAAAGGCTGATTTATTCAAGATAATGAGTATATTTTTACTCTAATTTAGAGTTTAATCAACCAGCATTTTTTTATTTATAATGTCCCTTAATAAGTATAGAATTTGCTAACATAGTTGATGCTATAAATCACTTCATGTTTTGACTCCATGGAAGCTTATATGAATAGCTTATGTAGTAATTTTAATTTTGTCTAATATAATTTTTAGAGGGACTTGATACCTCTAAAGGTATGATGAGCAAAGGGAACAGGGAACAGGGAACAGGGAGCAGGGAGCAGGGAGCAGGGAACAAACATTCTCTCAATTCCTACACGGATTGCTATTTTTGA
>NZ_JAAHHS010000143.1 GCF_010692395.1 Moorena sp. SIO3H5 | reverse complement strand
TCGCCAATTTCATCACATTTTGCAAGCTAATCAACTTGGCACCACCGCCGGTTCCTGGCAGTTCAATCCCAACCCCAGCCTTGTAACCGCTTTTGCTATTACTGTCCGGCGACCAAGATAATAAGAGGTAAGAATCAAGGTTGACTTTGCCTGCAAGTTCACCTGGTGTTCCCATATTCAACTTGAAGCGCAACCCATACCAATCACCACCGCTGACTCCACCCAACCGCAAATCTGGAATTACATCTAGATAGCCGCTATCTTTAGGACCTTTGTCTTTGGTTCCTAGCACTAGTGAATCTAGATCCAGAACCAGGTTGAGATATAAGCTATTTTTCCTGGGGGTACTGAGGGACAGGTCGAAAGTAATCTCGCTAGGATCGAAAGTCAGAGTGCTGTTGGTCGGATCTGTGGCTGGGAAACTCATCTGAACGCCGAGATTGGAAAAGCTCAATCCTTGTTTGAGGTTATCCTGACCCTGTTTATTGCCAAAGGAGAAAATATCAAATGGTTCGGGTGTTGTGCCTTGGGTATTTTTCAATTCACAGAAATCAATGAATCCCGTCATCGCGAACCAAGACACCATATCAGCGCTATCATCGCCAGATCGTGTAGATAACAGCACATCCGTAATTTCGACCTTGTTAATAATATTGTTGTCGAAATAGAAAGCATCATCATTCTGGCTACTAAGACTGTATACTGCCTTGCCGTTATTAATCTGAAGACTCCCAGCAAGTAATACATTCTTGTAAATATTGTCGGGATTTCCCATTTTCGTCACCGTTGCACCGAATAACTGGTTCAGCGTCAACTGGGCGTAGCTTTCAAAACTCTTGATGGCAGTATTCTCGAACAACACCTTCAGGGATAATAAACGGAAGTTATAACGATCCGAATTCGTCGGTGCAATAGACTTGACAGGTGGAGTATCAGAGAAATCTGGATCGAGATAATAAATCAGACCAAAGATAGAAGAAGGATTGTTAAGAGTGGGGTGTCCATTTTCTCCTTTCCGCACCGGACTAATATCAATAGCAAGATGATGGGCATTAAAGGCCGTTGGAGCGGTAACCCCTGCTAAAATTCCTGTAAGGTTGTCTGGTAATTGGTTAATATCTACACGCAGAAACAAGATCCCCGTCCAACTTTCTAATTGGGCGATAGAATTGAACTTATCGAAGTAAGCATTTCCTGCTTGTTGCTGTGCGTTTTCAAAGTAGGTCTGCAACCATTGGGAAAGAATCACCAACTGAGCATCGTCCCCAGTCACCTCTTCTCCCTGACTGTTGGTGGTTGTCGGCACCGCAAAATCTTGGGACTGAGTCCATTTCTTTGGGTTTGCCACGAGACTATTGGCTCGATCTTGTGGATCGTAGAGTTTCCCCTTCCGACCCTTAACAATCATCACATTGCGATAGTCGCCGTACTTTTGGTTCCTACCGATGTTTGCCTGCATCTCCCAATTGCCGATGCTCACCCGGTTCTGGAAGTCACCAATATTACTGTTATTCGCAACCACCAGAAATACATCGCTCGATTGCAAAGCGCTAATCAGCGGATCGGGTGGATTCTCGAAAGCCATGGTGTAGCGGATTCCATTGTCTTCGTTCCATCCCAATTGAACCTCGTCCCATTTCACCGCACCGTTATCTTGGGTGGTTTTAGCAATCAGTCCAGAAGGAGTGGTGTCATAGGTTTGCTTGCCAGTAACGGTTCCATCGAGCAAACGGGCAGCATTGGCGGTGGAGAGGCGGCTGATAATTACCCGTCGCTGGGGACTGATGACCGTTTTCTCCAGGCTCTGCGTCACTTCAACGGGCATGGAATTCTGATTCCCCCGCAATCCTCCATAGGGGAACATCGGGAAGAAATTAGTGTCATTGGCATTGACATGGAAGCCTGGAGTGGTGTGACCAAAAAGGTCAGTATAAGTGGGTTCAATCAGCGAGTCCTGTCCGAAAAATGCGGCACCTTTTGGCTGTGATACATAGGTGATTGGCTTCCCTGAGTTGTCTACTAAGGTTGCCCAAGATGTCCGGTACTGGGTATTAAAGGGCGAGGCAGTGGGATCGGTGGGGGGACCGACCGGGGAAGCGGTAGGAAAAGGGAAACCCGGGATATAGGCGGGTTGACGGGAAATAAACCGCAAGATGTCACCTTTTTGGGTGGCGGTTTGTGGTGTGATTTTGAAAAATTCTGTTCCGGATAAGCCGCAGCGCAGGTAGTGGTTATGGGCGTCGGTAGTGCTGGGCAAAGCCAAAAGAAAATCCCCTTCCGGACTCAGGTGGAAATTCTCTACTGTGGTGGAAATGCGATCGCTCAAACTAAGTACCAGACGAGCATTGTAAGTCGCATTGGCAGCAGTCCCAGGAATCAGCACCACCTTGGCACCAAACACGGTTCGATAATAGCTTGTCAGGGTTACGTCGTTCCCCTGGAAATCCTTACCGGTGAAATCAAAGAAAGTTCTACGAGAATTGTAGGCTTCTTTGAGCGAGCAGGTGTCCCCATCACAAGGGTCGAAAACCTGGTTATACGGATCGCTGGGGTCGATGGTAATATCGAAGCCGATGTAATCTGTGGGATTATCCGTCGGATTGACAAAAGGTAACCACTCGGCAAGGGAAGTGACAGCAGGATTATCCGTATCAGAGTTATTAGCCTTTGGAATTAAGCACTGAAATCCCCATTGGAGCTGCTTTTGTAAGGAAGTTCGCTCGATGAAGCCAGTGAATTGCACGCAGCCGCGTAAACTACCACTAAAGGGCAAGCGACCCCGCGTGACCTGTCGCATCTCAGGCTGACTAGGTCCGGAGAATTGGAGTTGGTAACGGTTGGAACCACCATTCAGTTTCAATGTTGAGCGATCGCTGTCCAGCTCAATTTGCATCCCTGCCTGAATCTGGAAGGTGAGAGAACTAGTCAGAGCTGCATTGAGAGCCGTTTGAAATGATGTGCCATTTCCGTTAATCTGTGCGCTGTATATCGTTTCGCGGGTAATGTTAGCAGAAGTCGTCAGCCAGATGAATTGCCGAGTGAATCGGGGGACAACGCGATCGATGGACTCCACAAAGGTATTAGCCGATTCTACAGCCGAAATCGGTGGACTTTTGGCGGCAAACACAAAAGTCCCCATATAGCTATCATTGCCTAGTGCATCCTGAAGGCTAACCGTGTTTCCATGAGGTGGGTTAACCCCTCGTGGAATAACAAAGGCAATGAAACCCCGATCTCCGCTCTGATTCTCAGCCACAAATAGCCGATCAGTGAACTGTTTTTCAAATTTCATCGGAAAAAAGTGGGAATAGTGAAGTGGAGCTGTTCCTCGTTGGAACAGCTAGTTGATTTCAGCCGATGATGCCTAATAGACATCTCCAGAAATTAACCTCAACCCCTTGCACGGCCTGGGTCAAAACCAAGTATCTGGAAAGTCTAATGCCTGACAGTTAGACCGTAAAGGTAACATAACAAGCCATTGACTTTTGGTCATGTTTGCTGTTGCAATCACAATCCCAGCCACTCATAAACAGAGCAACAGTATAGGTTCGGCCACGCAATAGTTTGAGATTGTTGATAAAGCCCGCTCCTGATGCTGCATCCTCTCGAAGGTTATTAGCTGCTATGGGAGGGTTGTTGTAGGAGGGTAGTGCGGATTCCCAAAGACCGATCCAGGCACCATTGGTCTTTGGTAGGATGCCCGTCGGCAAATTGTAGTTAATGGCAATTGAGTTCGGGCCAATGTAGCTTGTACAAATGCTAGGGGTAAAAATCTCCCTCTGTGATGACCCGCCGTCACTTTTTAGGATATTAGCACTCGAGCATATATTACCCTGTTTCTGTCGTGAGCCACCAGACAATTCAGGGCTGACGGCATAGCCTACAATGTAGTCTTGTATGGTTAGCTCTAAACCACTGAAAGTCATGGTGCCGTTGGGGGTATTTGTGTCAATTTTCTGGGTTTTTAACGTCGGAGAATCCCAGGGAATTGAACCGTCGTTCTGCCAAAGTGCAATATAGTTGCCATAAGTGTTGGGTTGATTTCCGAGCAATGTGTTATATGAGACCGTTATTTGTGTCGCCTGAATGTCTAAAACCTTAAACTCGGTGGTTCCAGCGTTGGCAGCAAGCACTTCCATCGAAGATTTGCTCAGTTCTGCCCACTTGGATTGGATGAGTTCTTGGGTCAGTTCTATCGTTTCCATTGTTAATCTCCTTATCGTCTTAGTTTGTTTGAAGATGTTAGAGCGTACGCATCTCCGTTCGAACAATCTTCCCTGTCTTTGACAGGGAAATTCCCCGTTTGCTGACACTCACCGGGTGCATCTCATATTTGTAAAAAAGTTGCGTAGTGGACTGGCACAGCTAAAATAGTGCAATAGCGAGTGGGGGAAACCCCCTTTGGCGGCGCTGCATCGCTTTCCGCCTCGTAGTCAGGGTTTAGACAGCCCGCCCCGTAACGCACCTTGTCAAACAACTTTTAGGAGATGCACCTCACTCACCGCTCTAAAGAGACGGGGATTATTACTTGGCCGTAGGCCACGCTAAGCGAACAACGAGCTCCCTTGCTTTATCAGGTCGGAACCATAAAAAGTAGAGGGCAATTCGACCTAAGGAGTTGCGCAAAAATAACTTACCTATTACATCACTTGTCATCTAATAGGTAACGCCATTCATTGATATGCAAGAGTTACTCCTCTCAATTAGTATGCAGAAATGAGAGAGTTATTACTGCGCAACTCCTAAGGGTTTAAATCAAAGATTTAGGTTTCGGTCTGCTCCACCGTACCTTTTTTGATCTAGATAGATACTTTTTTTATCTATTTTTTTCCCAACCAACAATGTAATATAGGACGTTTAAGTCCTCAGAATACACAATTACCCAATATTCTGAGACATATTTTTTACGTTGCCTACTTATTGTTATATAGTATCTATTTAGTACCTTTTTAATCGATAGCTTATAATATTAAAGTAGCACACAATGTACAAACTGTCAAAACAATTTTTTAAAAAAAACGCTGACGGGGTGACGAAACAGGCTCAAATGTTTGCTATGTAAAGGTTGTACAATTTTAGTGAGCCCATCCACTGAATCGGGTATGAACGACCCGAAAATCCCCAAATCTCTCCGGCAAGTCCCGCCAGGGAATCCCAGCTCGGTAGCGATACAATACGGCTGAGACAAACAATCGATTATCTAAAGCCGTCACTCCTACCGTTCCGTGACGACCCGGTAATAAGTCTTTGATGCGCTCCCACTGGTTCGATACGCAAAGCATAGCGGCGCGTCATTCGCTCCATTCCTCCCCATTGACTTGGACTTTGGTAGGATCTTTATGCTAAACCCGATTGACACCTATTTGATGACACGCCCTAAGGCGACCCTATCTAAGGTTTCATCTCCGGTCATCGATTGCTCGCTTCTACGACAACTGCAAGAAAAAAATACCTGGCAAAAATGGTTTTCCTAAGTTCCAAAAACCTGGAAGATCTGTTGAGTATAAGCAGTCAGGCTGGAAGCTATCCCCTGACAAGAAGTCGATTACCTTCACTGACAAGAAAGGTATCGGAAAGCTTAAACTCAAAGGTACATGGGACTTGTGGCGCGAGACCGCGAAGCAAATCAAGCGGGTTCGGATAGTCCGTCGAGCTGACGGTGTTTTATCTACCACACTCAGCGACAAATGTCAGGATAGATCCAAAAAAAAGGCGTCCGTTGTTCGCGTTCGCCTTTGGCGTGGCCTACGGCCAAGCGTCGCCAAAGGCGATAGTTACCGTAAGATAGGGTCGCCTTTATGGTCGGCAGGCTATGCATAAAGGGTTAAAACTTGAGGCGCGACCCCGTAATTTAATTCTTCAAACGGAAAGCGCGCCTCCATTTAATAAGGCGACCCTATCTAAGGTTTCTATCCAGGGAAGGACGGGGCTTTAAACCCAAGATTTTTGGGAAAAAAATGCTCGATGACTGGAAAAAAGGAGTTATCAGAGCCCAACCATGGGTCGTGCGTTCGCGTAGCGTGGCCTACGGCCAATCGCCTAGCGAAGCGGTTCTTTTGGAACATTGCTCTTTTCCTGAAATCAATGTCTTCGGTGGAGTATCAACAAGAGAATAGGTGATGTGAACTAAGTGTCAGTCACCTGACTCTCTTGCTTAGCTATCGGCTTTCGCCTCCGCTGCGCGATCAGAAACTCTTGTCTCCAATTAGAGTTAAGAAGACCATACTCCACTAGCAATCTTTTGCAGTGGGGCTAGATGAGGTGTCTGGCATAGGAAATAGGCGAAAAATGCCCCGCCACAAGCACCAAGCAAGAAACCACTGGCAAATTCACTCCAGCCTTCTTTAGTTCCTAAGTCTTCTGGTGGATTGGGTGTGGTCAATGTTGCCTTAGGTTTGCCGGAGCCAGCCGCTCCATAAATAGATAAAGCAACTGTCAAAAGAGCCACTAAGCCAACTGTTGCCAGTAAACCAGCTGTGCTGGCATAGTCTGTGCCACGTAACGGACCTAGTAAAGCAAACGGTCCATACAGAAAGTAGCCATGAGCCATACCAACTTCTAGACCCCGGCGATTGGCTGATAGCCCTTTACGGTAGGCTGGTAAGTTGTTGATGAAAGCTTTTGTGAAAGCAGAGGAATTAATTGGGGTGGCTAGATTACCCACTTGGGGATCTCCACCATGGTCAATTACATCCATCGTCATTGTAAATTTATCTCCTATAAAATCCGATAAACCCCTTGAGTAATAATACTTTAGGGGGGAGAAAAGGAACTGAAAGAATCAGCACGAGCAATCGTTGCTGAGAAGTGCATCCTCTCGTAACGAATTATACGAGATATTGTTCTTTTTCCTAACCTTCTTTAATAAATGGCAAAAATTTTAGCCTTAGTTCTTTACGGTAAAATAACCTTTGCAAAACCATTGTAATAACCTAAAACCAAGGGTTTTGATGATTAACCCCCTTTTAGCCTATTGTTTTTTTGTTACAAAAAGTTATTAATTTTTGTAAAGTTTTTTGGGCAACATTTGTTAAAAATCTTAATAATTATCCGACTGGCATAAACTTTCCAGTAATCTGAGCCATTGAAGAGGCTGGGTCGTTGGTAGAAGGGCGGGTTGGGATAACCCCTGGCATGCTCCGAGGTGAAACGGTAAGTTAACCCAAATTGACTGGAGTTGTGTGCTTTTGTCGAGGTCAAGCAGAGGTGTTGATGTCAATAGAGGGATGTCAGACTGATTAGAATTGACTCTATCAAAGACTCAGCAAGGACAGAAGCAATCATCAGGTTTTTGCCACAGGTTGTCTTGGAAATTCAATGGTAGATCTTGGTATTTCATAGTCGTGAAGCGTGATAGGATTAACTTGTCGAAAAAATCGATAGTAATCTACCCCTCTAATAAGCGGGGCTATGCCGTTTTCCAGTCATCTGGATAGCAGTGCTGGCTCTTTAATGTAGAGCAAAGCCCTGGCTCGGCAGTGTAAGACCGACACTTACTTCGGTAGGTGGAGGCTTGCTTGAGATAAAACCGGCAACCAACACCATACCTGATTGGCTTGGTGTGGTGAAAGGTTAAATTTGTTACTGTATTAATTGGCAAATAGGAAAATAAGATATGACAGGCGCATACGCAGCTTCTTTCTTACCAGCGATGCTAGTCCCCTTCGTAGGCTTAGTTATGCCTACTGTAGTTTTAGGACTTTTGTTTATCCACATTGAAAGCGACGCTGACTAAACAAGCTAGAAGTCCTGCACGATACCAGCCCCCTTTTTTCAAGGGAGTATTGGTGAGAGTGGGACTAAATCATGCATGGGGGTTGACTCCCCAGAAAGGGTCATCAATCCCCACATCCCTATAGTTTTGCTATGCTTTTGGATTAGAGCACTCGTTAAGGCTTAGAGGGCTTTACAGTCTTCTTAGCAGGTTTGGGCTTGGGAGTTCGCCGATAACTCTTAAACTGACTAATCCCAGCACTGGCAGATTTAACCACATCACTATCTGGATCCCTTAATGCCCTTTCAAGCAAGGGTATAACTTTTTCAGATTTAATATTACTCAGGGCTTCAACAGCAGACTTTCGCACCGATGGTTGGGGGTCTTGAATCAATTTGCCCATCAGGGGTATGGCCTGTTTAATTTCGGCTCTGAGTCCTTGAGCAGCAGCAATTTTACCCAAAGCTGATGCAATTGATCCACGAATAAGGCTTTCAGGATGATTGATATAGTTACTTAACTGGGGAATATCGCTGGCTTGAGCATAATTTTCCAAAGCAGTTATGGTTTCATCCAAGTCTTGATCACTTTGGCTGGGCTGATCAGTAATAATTGGGGTTTCTGTCACCATTGGTTGCTCTGGCTGACTCGGCTCAGGCAATATTTCGTCCTTGACAACTTGTTGAGGCTCGTCTTGGTTTGTTTCTGCCTCTTCTAATAATTCCACTAATTCATTACCAGTTTCCCCTGAACTATCCTCGGTTTTCTCTAGGTTCTTAACCTGGTCTGGTATTGGGGATTGATGAGCTTGTTCTAATTGATCAATTTTTTGATGGGCTAATTCTAAATCAGCCTGATATTTCGCTTCCAAAGATTGCAGCTCGTTGCGAAAATTAGATTCAAGTTCTTCCTTTAACTCATGGGTAGCTTGTGTCAATTGTTCTTGATATCTTGCTTCAGAGGATTGGACACTTTCAAGAAGACTAGCATCAAGTTGTTGCTTCAGCTCATTAGTGGTTTGGGTTAACTGAGCCTGATAGTTTTCCTGTAAAGCTTGAACAGATTCGGCAGGATCAGCAGCGCTAGACTCTACCTGCTGTTTGACTTCCTCAATTTTATGATTTAATTGCTCTCGATAACTTTCTTGGAGAGCTTGAGAACTTTGTTGTATTCTACCCTCATACTTATTTTGAAAAACTTCTAATTTTCTGTCGGTTTGTTCGGAGAGAAAATCCAGTTTATTTTGCAGTGCAAAAAATACGATTGCCCCAACAACCGCTGCTGCAAGTATAGCTACAATAATAATTGGAATCATGAGGGCTCCTCTTCGGGTTTATATTTAGTTGATTTTATCTGAAAGTTTGCCTGAAGACAGGGTTGTTGGGCAATACCTTAAGGCGTCTGAAATCTTAAAAATTTGTAGAAATGGCCTGAACCGGGCAAGTGGGGATACACTGCTCACAGACAATGCAACGCGATCGCTTAAACTTCAGTCTGAATGTCTCTGGCTCAAGACTAAGGGCTTGAGTGGGACAAACCCCAGTACATAAGCCACAATCGACACAACTATCTTCATCAATTAAAATCTCGCGACTGAGGAGGGAAACATCAATGTTTTGCGATCGCATCCACTCAATCGCAGCATCTAACTCATCAATGTCGCCAGATAACTCTAGCACAAGTTTGCCGATTTGATTGGGAGCGACTTGAGCCCGGATGATATTAGCAGCCACATTGAAATCCTTTGCCAGTCGGTAAGCCACCGGCATCTGAATCGCCCGTCGGGGAAAGGTCAGGGTTACCCGTTTTTTCATTGTGATTTGTCAAACTTTATCAGTAGACCAGTAAAAATAAAAGTAACATTTGCACTTGTTGACAGTTAACAGTTAACTGTCAGGCGTCAACCGTCAACAAAAAACGTTTTAATCTAATCTACTTCGTGCGTTACTCAGGACTTAGGCCCATTACCCTGCTATTGCTGGATTTATAACCAGAAACCGAGTTTTTACGCTGTTGGTACCTAAGTGGTCTTGTTGTAAAATGTAAACAATTATAAAGTTATAGCAAGAAAGTTGTAGCAAGATGGCTATTAATTCACCAGACTCAACTACACCATCCTCCTCCCCTTCAGTACCCACTAGTGGCAGCCGGATCAGAAACTTTTTAATTGCCCTAGTAGCGATCGCACTGGGTATTGCCCTATTCTTGGGATTAAAAACTGAGACTAGTCTCGGTTCCTTGGAAGCCCAAGCGGAAGCATCTACCCCTCTAGAGGTGGCACTCAGCAATGGCAAGCCAACCTTGATGGAGTTTTATGCCAACTGGTGTACCAGCTGTCAAGCCATGGCAAAGGATTTGGGTGAACTGAAACAGCAGTATAAAACGAAAGTCAATTTTGTCATGCTGAATGTCGATAACACCAAGTGGTTACCAGAACTGGTCAAGTATCGAGTAGATGGTATTCCTCATTTTGTATATTTTGATCAAGCCAGCACAGTGATCGCCCAAACTATTGGAGAACAACCCCGTCAAGTCCTCGAAGCTAACTTAGATGCCATAGTAACCCATGTGCCATTACCTTATAGCCAAGCTAGTGGTACAGTTTCGGATATTGACGATTCCCTGTCAATTACAATAACTAGTCAAGATGATCCTCGTAGCCATGGCAGTCAGGTAAAAGGCACAAGGTAAAAGGCACAAGGTATAAGAAAGCTTGCATAGAATTTATTAGGATTTTTGCAGCTTTATTTCCCCCTTTGTCCTTTGGCTTTTGCCCTTTAAGCTGATTTTCCGCTACAGTAAAGATTAACTACTGACTAATAATCTGCCCCAGTTGGTAGAGGGTTGCTGATTGATTTGCGAAAATGTCTAGAAAATCCCTTTCAAGTTACCCACAGCCTTTACCCTCAGCCACCAAACCCCTTGACCTAGGTCAACGAAAGTCGATCAGACTTAGGGGAACTTTGAAACGACGCCTAAAATACATATATTGGCGCTTGGTTCGTATGCAAGGAAAACCAGAAGCGATCGCACGAGGTTTAGCATGTGGTGTGTTTGCTGGGTTCTTTCCCCTGTTTGGTCTCCAGTTAATTATAGGGATTTTGCTGGCGGTACTCTTGCGAGGTAACAAAATAGCTGCTACTGCTGGAACTTGGATTAGTAATCCCTTGACTTATGTACCGATTTTTGCATTCAACTTTCACGTCGGTGAATGGCTACTGAACCAGGATCAATTGGCTAATGTGAGTTTCCAATCTTGGCAGGAATTTAGAGAATTGGGCTCAGAAATTGTCCTAACCTTATTTGTTGGTTGTTTTGCCGTTGGGTTGGTTTGTGCTGTGGTTAGTTATTGGTTGAGTGTAAAGCTGATCTATCGATTGCGCACTTCTCGTTCCTTGCAGCATCATAAATATCGCTGTTCTGAAAAAGCTGCTACGGGAACGCAGTGCATTGACCACTATAGTGCTAACTCCTGAGTCCTGAGTAAAACTTGATACTTCATTCTTCATCCTTGATAACAGCCAGGGCGATCAAATCCTCAATTTTTTTAATAGTGGTATCCCCTGCTAAGTAACCAATACCTCGATGAAGGTGCAGGCGAAACTGATTCCCTAGAGTTTCTGGCTCCAAACTTAAGCCATCGTTATGGCACCGTTGTTTGAGAGCAATCAGGATCAGATCAGCCATATCTCCTGCTATAACGCTCCAAGTGAGTTCAAGGTTACTATCAGCAGGTATGGTAACCGGGGAGGGCATTGTCGGTTCGGCGAGGGAACGACAAATTGCCCAGCGGCAAAGGACATTCCACTGAGGGATTTTGGTTTGACGTTTGAGTTTTATTAGTTGGTCTTTGGCAGTTTGGGAAAGTGTGATCTGGTTTATTGGGGGTTGCATGTATATATTAATGAAATCAGGTTTACGGTTTATGAAAAACTACTTTAGTATTTGCCCAAAGTCGTGATAGTTTGGCAATTTGAATACTTGTAAAAAGATAGAAATCTTCAAATCATGATTTAGCTATAAGTACTCAGCCGTCAGTAAAACTTTTTAGGGTAAATTGGCGTCTTTGATAGCAAATAGCGATAAAATTAACAAGCATGTACATTCGTAAAACTGTCTTCGCCATTGCCTTATTGATTAGCCCGTTATTGATTACTGCTTGCGGCTATAATGAGACAAAAGAGTTAGTAGAAGAACCACAGTTACTGTCAAAACCTCTAACCATCCGGACAATACTAGATAAAGAGCAACCAATTACTGCTGGGGAAACTGTCCAATTCGCTTTTAAAGCTGTTAGCGAGCCTGTCAAGATCTTAGACCCGATTCCCTTGAAAATGACTCTCTATCTACCAGATGGTAGCCAACAACAGTTCATGGCCAATTTGCAAAGTCCAGTTGTCTATTACCCTTGTGATCCTATACCAGGGGAAGAGGATTCTTGTAACTATCCGAGGGTGGGTTTGGATCCTACGGCGGATCCTAGTCAGCCCTATCAACCAGGCCCTAGCATCACCTTGGAGCAAGAAGGAGAATACAGGATTACGTTAGACCCTGTCTCAGAAGCACTCCAAGACAAATTGCATGGGCAATCAACAACATTTATGGTCATGCCGTGACCTGTTGTGAGTAAAAGTAACCCGATTCCACTGTTGTTCGATGTTTACCTGGGTCATAATTTAGCAAATACTGTTGTGCGATCGCATCAGCGTCTCGTAATTGTTTAGCTTCGACCTTACCAATTTCCGTATCTGTAGACAGCAGAATCACCTGATGGGAAGCGGCGGGGAAGTAACGTTCCACTAGGTTGCTACGATGGGATGAGTCCAATCGTCCGAGGGGGGTATCAATGGCTACGGGTAGATTACGTCCAGAAACACGGGCGAGTCCCCACAATAATGCGATCGCTAATAATTGCTTTTCCCCAGCGGATAGACGATGTTTCGGTACAAGTTTTCCTTGTAGGTCGTACAGAGATAGGCTGAAGTTGTTGGTGTCGATGGCAACTCGATGGACTAGGTCAGATTTATGAAGGAGATAGAGGAAGCATTCAGTTACCTCATGCTCTAATTTATTCAGTTTTCTGAGAGTTAACTGTTCCCGGAAAACCTTAAGGCTCTGTTGGACTTTAGCAGATGCGGCAAGCATATGCTGATCATTTTTGCGGTCAATGGTTTCTTCACCATACCTGGCTAAGTCTTTTTTAGTTTGTGCGATCGCATATCCTAATTTATCACAGCGGCGTTTGGCGATTTCGTAAGCTGCTTGAGCTTGAGCCAATTCCGTTTGTGCCTGTTTTAGTGCATCTTCGAGTTCTTGATAGGATTCCGGAGGAGCAGCTGTTGCTAGTTGTCGTTTAGTAGCATTAATATCTGCTTCCATATTTTTGCGCTTAGCTAATTGCTCTTCAGCTAATTGTTTTTGACTTGGCTGGTAGTAAGTCAAGAGATTAGTGAGGTAATAAAACATTTCTTCTTCAGCTCCTAACCAACCGTCTTTACCCTCCCCAGCATCTTGCTCTAGTTGTTGATTTTCTTTTCCCAAGAACGCTTTAATTTTATCAAACTTTTTAGCAGGCAACTTCAGGGCAGTCAATAAATCTACCAGACGTTGATCACGCTGTTGTAAAATATCTCTAGCTAGTTTGGCCTGTGATGTCCGCGATTCTTTTTCTGCTTGAGCTTGAGCTTGGGTGAGTAGGGGTTCAATTAAAGATAGAGGCAAAATACCAGCTGCTAATTCCCTCATCTGTTCACGAATTTGTTCAGCTTTAGTATTGTAGTGATGGAGTTGACTCTCTAGTTGGTTCCGTTGGGCTGCAATTTTGCCACCATCACAGACAAATTTATCAAAAGCTTGTTGCTGTTTTTCCCTAGTTTTTTCTAGCTGCTCTTGAATACTACATAACTCTTGTTTAGCTAGCTCATAGTCTGATTGTTGAGAGGAGAGCTTTTTTTCGATATCTTCTAAATTAGCCAGTTGCTGTTGATTGGCCATAGATTTGCGTTTGCGCGTTACTAAAATATCAAGGTCAATGGCTAAGCGGTCAGCAAGTTCTAGACCAAGTAAGGATCGAATCGCTTCTACAACAACTGGGGGTGGTGCTTCCACTTCTGCTAGTTCTTTAACCTGTTCCCCATCAAAAAGAAATAGGTTTGATATTCCTAAGGGTAACAGATTTTCAATGTACTCGTCCCAAGTGTTGGTTAGGGCAGAATCCAGCCAGTCTCCCTCTAAAATTCCTAAGTTATCCTTACCATCTTTCGGTTTTTTTGTCCAAGTGCGTACAATCCGATACTCCATCGGCTGGTCGTTCTCGATATGTTCAAAAACTAATTCCACTCGGGTGTTGTCCATGGGTAAGGCATTACGATTGACTGACTGAGTTAGAAAGTCGCTATAACTCAAATTGCCACGGGTGGAACATTGAGCGCGGTGTCCATATAAAGCCAGACGAATCGCATCCATCATAGTGGTTTTGCCGCCACCATTCATACCACCGACTAGAATAATAGGTCGAGAGTTATCATCCCTTTTTGGACAGAGATTGATTACCTGACGCCCGAGATAGGGGCCAAAGTTTTCTAGGACAAGTTCAAGGAAAATCACAGGATTTATCAAATAGGAATTTTATAGGGAACAGGGAACAGGGAATCGGGAACAGGGAATCGGGAATCGGGAATCGGGAATCGGGAATCGGGAATCGGGAATCGGGAAAAGAGAAAAAAGTATATGTACCTCATAACTATGAGAAACGCTATATTTGCTGTTAATCGTTTACCGTTAAATCTCAATGATTAAGTACCTATATAAAAATAAACCTCACTATATTAACTTATATAAAGTTTGCAAAAGTATCTCTGCTCCCTGCTCCCTGCTCCCTGCTCCCTATTTCAACAGTTAATTTTACTTTTGTCCGACTACTTAACTGTAAATAATTAACGCTAAAATGATGAACCGGGCAGCTTTATAAATTCCTCCTCTTCTGGAGTATTAACCCGACCAAGAATTTTATTGCGATGGGGAAAGCGACCAAAACGTTCAATCACTTCTAGATGACGATAGGCATAATTAATGGTACTGGCACTATCGGGATCATCTTTAAGAGTCGAGAATAATTCAACACAATAGCACTGATGTTCGAGATTTTCGCTATGCTCAAACGGTAAGTAGATAAACCAGCGCTGGACTGGTAAAAATTCTTTGTCAAAACCTCGATCAACAGCATACTGGGCAGTAGACAAGGCTTTGGAATCAGTAGCAAAAGCTTGGGGTTGACCCCGAAACATATTACGAGGAAACTGATCGAGTAAGATAATTAGCGCTAGACAGCTATAGGGTGATGTTTGCCAGTTATCTAACTCCCCAGCCGCCGCCTGTTGATAGATGTCGAGGAAACGCGAACGCATTTCTTGGTCAAAATCTGGGTTCTTAGTAAACCAGACTTTGCGGGATTTGCCATAATCGGGTTCATCCGGTTGACCAAACCAGAAATTTAATATCTCATTGGAGCTATCCAACGCCTTGATCATAAGTTACTAGAGTTTGAATGATTACGAATTTTGGACTGGAAATTTCAAGTTTGCCCAAGCCAGCTGCTTTACAGTGTCAACATCACCTTCATCAGCAGCCGTTTTTAAATCTCGTTTCAAGTGAGCATTAGCGATCGCATCTTCTTTAGACCGAGAACTAGTGTTAAAGCACCGCTCCAAAGCCTCATAGATACCAATACGACGAGACCTAGTCACATACTGGCGTTCTGTGTCTAGCAGTTTTGCCATAAGTTCCAGATGCATAGCATCATTGTCACAGATTTCTTCTAAGACCTGCCACTCATCACCACCAAGCAGACGATTTTCAGCGCCAGGACGGATGTCTTTGAAGGGTTCGCCAGTAACTTCCTCATAGATGCGGGGCAAACTGTCGTCAAATTCGTGTTTTTCTTCTAGCCAAATGCGACGAATCTCACTAAGTTCCTCTTGACTAATCAACGTGATGTCCCGCATATTGTCTGGACAATTCTGACGAACGTCAGTTTCAACAGTAAGCAATTTTCTCAGCCAATACTCCCGTGCTTCTTTGGTATAAGGACCAGGAATTGGCTCAACAGAGATTTGTCCATCTAAATTCCGTTCATACAGTTGAACATTACCATTGCTACGTCTAAAATCTCGTCGCTCACGGTTTTCTCCAGGCTCCAACTCCTTGCGCAAATCCAGTAAAGGTTCCAGCCATTCCTTCTCTTCGTCATTATCAATCATAGCTGTCAGGGATTTATCCTGACTCACCAATGTACAAACCCAGCAACCAAAACGAGAGCTACCACAACTAGGAGTAGACGTATCCACAACTAATGGACATTCGTTATCAGCACTAGCCCCTCGATACATAGCAAATAAATCTTGATTGCTGTATTCCCAGGGATTTTGCCATTGCATGAGATAGAGCCAAACCTCATCATTTTGCCAATCTTCAATGGGGCTATAAACCAACGAGTTGGGTAAATTCATATTAGGAGTTAGACGATCACGTACTCGCTTCGCTTCCATTTTTTTCATCCGTCTTGCCCGTTGTTGGCTTTCCGCTTTGCGAGTCCCTAAAACAACAATAGCTTCTCCACTCGATCGGATCACATTCCGAATAAAACGGTTAGACGGTTTAATTTTCAAACGTTCCGTACACCAACGAAATTTCCCCCGTGGGGCTGGGTAACCTTTGCCAATTAAACTGACCCAGTAGGTTTCTTTAACCTCCGGTTGTAAGAGATGGGGTTCAAAGGGCAATCTTTGAGCTTCAGCCGCTAACTTAATCTGTTTTAGGGAATTGCGAACCCAAGCTGAAACAATCGGATTCTCTACTAAGGTGTCTGTAGTGATGACATAGATAGTCTTAGTTCGCTGTTCTGGTGGCAGAGCTGCGATCGCATTCCATACCAGCTGTAGAGTTGCGGTGCTATCCTTGCCACCACTATACCCTATCACCCAGGGAATTGCGTCTAAGCAGTACAACTGTTGAATTTCAGTGGTCAGAGCAGTGATATCTTTCACCAGCTCAGCCACAGTCCGATTTTTTGGCTTATTTTCTGAGAGTTTTACCTGATTCATCTGACGTCACGGGAGTGGGGAAACCCCCTCTAGGCAAGAGTGGGGTGCTGACTCTCTGCTAAGACAAGGCTTGACAGATTAGTCCTTTTTTCGAGCTTATCCCAAGTTTTGAAAAAAATTTCTTGACAGTGGATCTAACGTTTTTCTTCCTAAATTGGTATGATTAATAGTTTTACTCTATCGAACCACGAGTATAGGGAAATAAGCTAATTTGATTGTTAAAAACTTGTGCTAGTGTTAAAAATATTTATCGTAAGCATATGCGCTACGCGAACAGATCGGAAGACACTTCAT
>NZ_JAAHHS010000142.1 GCF_010692395.1 Moorena sp. SIO3H5 | reverse complement strand
TGTTCAACTCTACCAATTTGTCTGAGAAGCCTCAGGAGGACTGGGCTGTTAAGGATTCATGCACGAGGATGAGGGCTAGGTTTCAAGCAAACCCGAAAAACGAATTCTACTCGGTTACTAGCGGACAAGAATTTGGTTGTAGCTACACAAACGAAAGCTGCCTGAGGGACTTTGATAGGACTGTAGGTTTATCCAAGCAATATGACCCTAAGAGCTTCCAGCCCAGTGAAGATAATTGGGTATCGATTGAGCCTAAGAAGCTGGCACAAATCAACTTTGAGGAAGCACCAGAGCGTCCATTAATTCCAGAGATTGAGCCTAAGGATGATAACCCATTAGCTCCGACCCTAAATGTACAAGGTGCCTTTCTAAATCAGGTAGACACATCAGCCAGACTAAGGCTGCAAGGAACTTATCCTATTTCTCCCCATGCTTTGTTTGGTGCCACAGTTGACCTCACCACTGGGAATGGCTTTTCCGACACCGAGGAAACGGGGTTAAGTCTCAATGAACTTTACTTTACGACTTCTGTGCCTAGCTATTCTAATCTGCGCTTTGTGGTTGGTCTAATGGATTTGACATCTTATTTTGACCGCAATAGCTTTGCTAAAGATAGTACGACCCATTTCTTTAACCCGGTGTTTCAGACGAATCCTGCTCTGGCAGCAGCTGGTATTGCGTCCCGTCCGGGGGTTCTGCTCAACTGGAATTTAACCGACAACCTGGAAGTAAGAGCTGCGGGCTTTTCTTCAGACCGAGACCTGGATGATTTTGCCTTTGATGGGTTTTCTTCCGAGCTAGCTTTCCGGGTAGGTACAGCAATCCTTCGGGGGACTTACCTATCGGCTCGGGATGCTCAGAAAGATGGATTCCAGGAAATTTTTTCTTTGAACCGAGGGGATAACGAGTTTGGTCCGAAGTCTTCTGACCGCGAAGAAGCTTACGGGATTAATGGAGAACTATATATTCCTGCCCTGAAGATGGGACTGTTTGGGCGGTATGGTTGGTACGAAAATCTTGATTTAGATGAAAGCGGGGATACCTACAGTGTGGGTCTGAACCTCTTAGATTTGTTTATGGATGATGACCGACTAGGGCTTGGCTATGGTCGGCAATTGTCTAATGATGACTTGCGCGAGGACGAAGGTAATAAAGTACCAGATGTTTGGGAATTGTTCTATGACGTGCGTGTTTCACCTAATGTGCGTGCAGGTGTGACTTTGCAAGGACGAGATGAGTTTTCAGATACAATTCTTGGTGTTCGAGTCAGGGCTGATTTTGATGTGAGTAATCTGTGGGATTGAGTGCTGAGTAATGAGTAATAGGTTTTTCAAGCTACTCGCTAATAGAATTGCTGACATAGATAGAACATAGACACTGATTCATCATTCATGCTTAATAGTTCATGCTTGATAGTTTAGCCTTGATAGTTTATCCTTCATCCTTGATAGTTAATCCTTGATAGTTCATACTTCATCCTTTTGACCAATGAATAACAATTCTCTTGGCAAAAAAAATTTCCACTGGCAGCGTTGGTGGGTCTTTTTGATGGTTTTTGGGTTAGCAGGAGTATTAATCTTCAGCCCAGTTGAATCGGTGGTACCAGCGCTCCAAGCACAAGTTACTTCTGCAGTACGCCGAGGTTACTCTCTGTTAAAGAAAGGATGGGTGGATAATGCGATCGCAACCTTTGAACAAGCTCTAAAAGGTTCTCCCCAATCCAAGGAAGGGAGGTTAGGTCTAGCGATCGCGTATCAGCGAGCAGGGCGAGATGCAGATGCTTGGGCTGCTTATCAACAAGTCTTAGCCATCGACCCAAACAATAAAGAGGCTCTCGAAGCAGTAGGAGAATTGGGAGGTTATCGTCCTGAATGGCAGACGGATGGGATTGAAGCCCTAACTACTTTATTAAACCTAACTCCTAATGATACTACTGCTCGTGCTCAGCGGGCTTTACTGCTTGGCTACCAAGGTCGTTTTCCGGAAGCCCTAGATGATTATGAAATTGTGCTGGAGAGCAACCCGACACCAGAAATCATGCTTGGTGCTGCTCAAATCTATACCTATAGTGGTGACTATCAGCAAGGGTTGGAGCTATTTGATCGTTACCAAGCTAGCGGTAAGCCAATTCCGGGAAATGCAGCGGGAGCCTATGCTCTGGCTCTACGGGAAACTGGCAATCCTGTTCAGGCGGTACAGGTACTGGAAGCTCAACTCAATCAATTTTCCCAATCCTATGGCAATGATACCTATCTACGGGCTGATTTAGCTCAAGCTTATCAAGCCTCTGGGCAACTGACAGAAGCTTTGTCTGTCCTAGAACCGTTGCGAGGGAGGGATGAGGCGGCTTTACCCTTAGCCCGGGCTCTTTCACAAATTGGTCGTCGTGAGAGTCGCTCTGACCTAACCGAAGACGCGGTTACTCTCTACCGTGAGGTACTGGCCTCAACACCAAACCCATCTTCTGCTTTAGTCAGGGAAGTGGCTGATGTGATGAGTGAGCTACCAAGCCAGTGGGCATCAGCTCTACAGCTTTATCAGCAGTTGACCGAGGAGCAGTCGAATAACCAAAGTTTTTTGGTAAAGTCGAATAACCACAGCTTGTTGGTTAAGCAGATTATTCTAGAAGGTAAATTGGGTCAGTTATCCCGAACTCAACGGCGACAGCGGCTGCTTGAGATAACCCAAACCCTACCGAGTGAAGCAGCTCAGCAACGAGATTTAGCCCAAGCTTTGTTGCGTCTAGACCCTCCTGATCCAGAACTGCTTAGTGTTTACCAAGATTTGCTGGCTACAGGGGTAGATGTACCGTTTTTGCATTTCCGTGTTGCTCAGATTTTGATAAAGCAGAATCGACTAGCCCAGGCAACAAGTGCCATTGATAGTTATAGGGCAACCTCTAGTGGTAGTTCCGACCAGAGTACGGAATTATTGCTAGCAGATATTGACCGTCGCCAGGGAAATCTCGATGCCAGTATCCAGCGGTATCAGAGAATTATTCGGAGTAACCCAAATAATAATTTGTTCAATGGTGCTTTGCGGGGGTTAGCGGGAATTCACATTGCCCAAGGTGAGCCACAGAAAGCTCTGGTTATCTATGACCAGCTGCTATCTCGCGATCGCAATGATTTATTAGCCCAGCTGGGGCGTACTAGTGTGGCATATCAAACTAAACGTATTGACCAACAGGAAGCGGAAGGGGTTCTCAATCAATGGCTACAGACTCAGCCTTCTATTGATCCACCGCCGGAATTGTTGAGTTTGGTGGGTGCTTTGCCTGCTGACCCAGCACGAGAAACCCTGTACATTACTCTACTAGAGGTCTCACCAGATAATGCTCCTGTACAATTGCGACGGCTACAGGTTTTAGCACAGCGAGACCCTAAGTTAGCTAAAGCTGAAATAGCTGAGTGGATTGCCGGTAATCCTGATAATATCGATGCCTACTTTGTCCAGGGAGAATTGGCTATGGGATTGAGGGATTTGCGATTAGCTAGCAACGCTTACGAAGAAATTTTGGAACGGGATCCTAATCAAATTGGTGCCTTACTAGCGTTGGCAGGAATTAACTTTACTCAACAGCACTATGCTAAGGCAACGGGGTTTTATAAACAGATACTAGAACTGGAGCCCAAGAATTTATCGGCTCGCCAAAACTTGGCTGAATTAAGTGTTGCCCAAGATTTTCCGTTTACAGCCCTCCAACGGTTTGAAGGACTCAACTCGGAAGAGAAAGAGTCTACAGGGACAGCTAATCCTAAGCTCGATAATCGCATCCTGCGGCTGGAGGTAGATATTCTAAAACGGCGGGGTTTTCAGCCTTATTGGGAGCGGTACTAATACCCTGTCAATTGAGTTTTTAGGATTAGGGCAATATTTTAGCTTGTAGGTGTTAGCTTTTAGGTGTTAGGTTTTAGTCATTAAAGCCTAGCACCTGATAGCATTTCTATTTTATTTCTGAACCAAACACCCTGTTTAAATAAGACTTGAAGCTAGTTTAACATCTCAAATTAAACTTATATATATAAATAGATAGCCAAGAAGGTAATGGACTAATGATACCCCTATCAAATTGTAACTACGTAGGTAAATTAGACCAAATATTTCCCCAGCAACCAATGTAACTAGTATCGCTTGAGTTCCTAGGCTAACGTGAAACATTCCAAATAAAATTGCTGAAATGAAAACAGAAAAGTAACCTTTTTCATCTAGGAGAAATCGTTGCAAAGCTGTTTGTACAGTAGCTCGGACAAACTCTTGCATATAAGAGTGTATAAAATAAGTCAATGACATCAAGGATACTAAAGATATCGGAAACTTTAATATTTTTGATGTTAATTGATTTCCGGTCGTAATTAGATCTATTCCAAACGCTATTAACCCTATTAATATAATTCCTATTACACTGATTATCAAGCCCTCTAAAACAGATTTTTTAAAATTTATTTTTGTCACTCCTACTTTATCTAAAGAAATATTAAACTTTGTCAAAGTAATTAAAGCAGGAATGACTATTACTACAAGATGTATCCAAATAAACGCCACTGAATAAAGATTCAGAAAATTTGGGAAAAAATCATCCAAACATGAATTAATCAGTATTGCGATCAGCGACATCACGAATATGATTACGAAAAACAAGCCAAAATTATTGCGTTCTTTTAGCTGGTCGATTTGTTCTTGGAGATTAGCTATATATTGAGTAGTCCAATATCGTAGACGCTTACTGACGTCATAGGTTATTGCTTCATCTATAATCTTGATGATTTCTTTAGCCTCATCCACATTCTCGAGCAGCTGGCTTCTAGATAAGATATAAACTTCAGTATTCGGTTGTGCTATTACAGAGCAAGTTCTAGGTCCTTCATCGAAGAATGACATTTCTCCGAAAGTTTCCCCGGCTAGGATTTCTCCAAATTTAATATTTGTATTAGTACGGGTTTCAACTTTTAATAAATCAACGGTTCCTGATAGAATAAAATAAATTTCACTACTATATTCTCCTTCTTTGACAATCAACTCTTTCTGAGAGTATTTTTTTATTTCTCCAATCCTCTCTACCTCTTTTAACTGATCTTCGTTCAGGTATCCTAAAATTTCAAACTTCTCTAACATGGATTAATACTGCCCATTTCAGGGTAAAAATAAATCAAATCAACAAATCAAATCAACGACTTAGTCGCTGTTTTTTTTTAAAGTATCAAAAAATGATACAGATGGCAAAGCCATAATTTAAAAAATTATGACTGTGATGTATTTTGCTCTTTACTTACGTATTACCACTGACATTATAACGGTTTGTGGTTTGTTTTAAGAGCGATTGCTTTAGTGGTGGGAAGCTTCAGAGGTTCGTTCTACTTCTTCAACCAAAATTACTGGAATTGGACTGGTTTCTAACACTGCCTGAGATACAGAACCAACCAGCACTTGCTGCCAGGGTTTATGTCCCCGTTTTCCCATCACTATATCTGTTACTTGATGCTCTTGGGCTATGCGAACAATTTCTTCGGGAATCGAACCGGTTACGGTAATAAACTGATGCCGAATATCCAAGAGCAAGCGTTTGGTTTGGTTCTGTAACTGCTTGACTTCTGGCTGATTTGATGTTTTGGTCACATGTAAAATAATAACTTCCCCATTACTTCGTCTTGCTAAATCTGCTACTTTAGTTAATACGTGGGTGGCTAAACTAGAGGTATCGACAGCGGCTAGTAGCAGAGTATCAGAGGCAACGGTTACTTTGGTGGGGTCTACAGGGTCTTGGGATAAGAGTTTAGGGGCAAAGGTGGGAATTGCCCAAGCCCCTAGGGGTGCGGTAATCAAAATCGAGAGGGCTGCGATCGCTAAAATTGTCTGACCTCCTTCTAGCCCTTGACTCAAGGGAATACCACCAATGGCTGCTTGTACTGTGGCTTTTGCGGAGTTTCCAGGCAACAAAAACAGTTTCTCTTGCCAAGTCCAATTACTGCCCAATGTGGAGAGATACCACCCGACCATCCGACCGATAAATAAGCCAATTGCGAGGATTACAATGCCAGGTAACAGGGTTGTTTCTAATACCCGCAGTTGAATACTGGCTCCCATCAAGACAAATAGAATAATCTCTGCTACTACCCACAGATGGTTAAATTCTACTCGCAAGCGCCGTGCTAAGGGAGGGTCTAATTGTATTAGGAAAAATCCCATTGCCATGGTAGCTAAATAGCCAGAAAAATATGGCATAGTTTTAGCTAAAACTACCAATAATAAGGCAAGTGCTGCGGTAATTAAGGTATCTTGGACGATAGTTTCGGTCCAATTTTGTTTGGTTAATAGGAAAATAATTAACTGAGCAGCGATATATCCAATTAAGACACCAAGGGCGACCTGGATTAGAACTTGCAGGGGCAGGAATTGGAGAGCATTACTGTTGATCGTTCCCTGTGCCAAGAAATTCACCATCAAACTGAAAAGTAGCAATACTAGGACATCAGATAAGGCACTCCCAGTCAGAATCACATCTGGTATCCCTTTAGCTACGCCCCAGCCTAAACTCTTGAGTCGCAGCATTCCTGGCACAATCACGGCTGGGGATTCTGCTCCCACCACACAGCCTAGGAGTAATCCAGTGGGAAAATTGAAATTAAACAGTATCATGGCGGCAACAGCTACTGCGATCGCTTCGGTGATGGCGGGCAAAATGCCTAACCTTACCGCAACAGTTCCTTGCTCCAGGAGTTTCTCAATATCCAATCCTAGTCCTGCCCGCATTAAAATGACCATAACTGCGAAGGTGCGTAGGTCATCAGCCATAACTAGGACTTGTGGTGCGATCGCATCCCCCACTTCTGGTCCGATCAGGATACCCACCACAATCATGCCAATCAAAGGAGGTGCTCCCAACCGACGGGCAAGTTGACCCCCAAAAAAGCCCATCAATAAGATCCATATTGTACTGGCTAGCATCCGAAATCTTCGCGCTCGTATATAAAATGTAATTACTTGTCGCTCAATTATGAAAACACAGTTGATTCGGATTGGCAATACTTGATATCAGTTGTTATGAAAATAAAGCCTAACCTTGCTATTACTTTGGCTACTTTACTGCTATCAGTTGAGGGGGCAATTGCTCAACCTAATTCATCATTTACTAACGCTACACCACCGACTCCACTACTGTCGGAGCAACAACGGGAGGAAGTGGAAAGGTTAATTAATGAGCATCTAGAGAAAAGTTACACAATTCGCAATCAGATCCAATCGGAAGTTCATCGAACCTTTGACTGGACGATTAACCTGCTCAACCTTTTAATTACAGTACTAATAGCCATTCCTATTGTTACTAGTCTGGCAGTGCTATTGTTACGTCGTAGCATCATCAACCAATTAGTGTTGGAGACGCAAAAGCAATTCCAAGAAGAAGCTGAACAAAAAATAAAAGAGCAAATTGATGCTGAAGTCACTACGGAATTAAAACGACAAGTTGAAGCTTTTAAGGAGGAGCTGGAAACCCTTAAATCTGATTTAGTTTCTCAACTCCAGCATCTAGTTGTGGCTGCTCAACATGAGAAAGAGCAGATTTTTAACGAAATTTCTCGAATTACTCCGTCTATTATCCAAGAAGAATTTGTTGCTCCAGAAGTCCAACAAAAACTGGAAGAGCTAACTAAACAGCTGGAGTCCTTAAAGTCTGCTAATCCCCAGCTCTACTTAACAGTTGATGACTATATCAATCAAGGGCACGCTCTCTGGATTGAAAATCGCTATGAAGATGCGATCGCATCCTATGAAAAAGCGCTTCAGCTCCAGCCAGATTCCGATGTGGCTTGGTCAGGAAAAGGCCAAGCCCTGCAGAGATTAAAGCGATATGAAGAATCCCTCGCTGCCCATGCCGAGGCCATTAAAATTAATCCGAACAACTTTAGGAGTTGGTTTGGACAAGGTTATACTCTCAGATATATGGAACAGTATGAACAAGCACTGATTTCCTATGATCAGGTTATTCAGCTCAACCCAGATTTTCATCATGCTTGGAACCATAGAGCCTATGCCTTGATCAAACTTGGTCGCTATCAAGAAGCCTGGCACAGTTTGGAAAGAGTAAGGCAGGTAAAATCAAATTCATCTAGTCTTTACTACAACGAAGCTTGTTATTATGCCTTAAACGGTGAGATTGACTCAGCAATTGCTAGTCTAAAACAAGCGATGAGTTTGAATGATAGACTTAAGTCTATCATTAATATTGAGGCGGATTTTGACATGATTAAAGACGAGCAACGGTTCCAAGAGCTAATTAATCCATAGATCTGACCATTGTATTTATCTCTTTGTCTACCTTTGCTGGCATCTAGAGAGCAGGTAGCTACTGGTAGTGAGCAGACAGTTTAAGGGTTTTGAAATTGCCTATATCGTCTCATTCGTTACATGTCCTAATTCATCCGTTACCCCATCTGCTCCATCTACTTGAATGTACAAGTTACCAGTGTGATAGCTTAGTTTTTTGTAATTTGGTAACTTATCGCACATTTCTTCTATTTAATCTTGTCCAGCCAATTCCCAATTTCTAATTTTTCAAGCCAAAATATTAAGTAATACCATGTTGCATTCCTTGGGGTAACTATGTTTAAGGTTGACCGTTGAGGGTTAAATGTTAACTATTAATAGTCAAATACTAGTCAAATACTAGTCAACACCAACGGTAATCCTATCAGTAAATTACCACTTTGACCGCCACTTGGTATAGGCAAGTTAAATGGGTGACTACAGCATAGAAGGAGAGTGGCCGTGACAAGCCTTAATAAATTAATAGACCAAATTAAGACAGAGTTATCTGACGAATTCAGTGAGCGGTTGCGCAAAATGCTGATGAGCCAGGATAAAGAGTGGTTAGTAGAGCAGATCATCTCATTAACCTTAAACCGAGACAACCAATTGGTCTGTGGGATACAACCGCCAACTACCCAGAAGCTAGCTCTAGCCTTAGAAGATAAAGAAAGAAAACACCGGGCTAGACTTGAACGCATCTCTAAGATAGAGCTTGATGAGGACAAACTAGCCCAAATTATCAAGAGGTATAAGAGACTAGATCGGGAGCAACTCGAAGCACAAGGATACCTAAATAATCCCCCTCAAAAAGGGACAGCCCTAATTACTAATGCCGAAAGGAGTAGTAAGGGTAATGAACTTTTGCTTGAAGCTAAAGATGTTTTTTACGCACTGCTCTTTGGGGATGAAGATACTAATGTTCGATTTCTTCGAGTAGAACGGGAATTGTTGACGCTGATCGTACCAGAGCATAAATTCCACGTTATAGACTTCATGGTAGCGGTAACCCAAATAGGAGGAGAAGGGACCTGGAAAGATCCTAATAATGTCTCCCATGACGACCGGGAAAAAAATATTATCTTGCAAACGGAATACGGTGAAGTCAAGAGCGAACTGATTAGTGAAGGGTTACTGGCTACTGTTAAAATTATCAATAATATGGAAATAAATGAACAGGTACTTTATTTTCGGATGATGGATGTGGAGCAAAGTTCCTTGATTGCTTAAATTATTAAAAACTAAAACAAGTTTCTGGCAAATAGCCAACTGTATTAGTAAACTACATTACTCAACTGGATTAAACGTTTGATATTTCCCTCCTAAGCCTTCAACAACTGTTTCAGTATTAGTGATTAACATTTTGATGTAAGTATCGGCTTCACTACCTGGTACACCTAAGGAATCAGAGTATAATTCTTGTGGGGCTAATTTCACCCCAGCTTCCTGAGCCACAGTGTTGATCAAAGCTGGGTTGATCGTGGTTTCCGCAAAAATCACCGGAACCCCAATTTTTTTGATAGCGTCTGCCAAACCCTTGACAGTCTGAGCACTGGGTTGTTCCTCAGTACTGATGCCAATTAAGGTTCCAGCTACTGGTATGCCATAGGCACTAGCATAATATTGAAAAGCATCATGAGTTGTGACTAGGTAGCGGTGCTTCTTAGGAATAGTTTGAATCTGCTGGATAATCCAAGCATCAAGCTTTTTTAATTCAGCAGTTAGCTGTGCTGCATTCTTGGTAAATTCTTCCTTGTCCTCTGGTGAGAGTTCAATCAACTGATCCCGAATGGCATTCACCATTGCGATCGCATTTTTAGCATCTCCCCAAACATGAGGATCCGGTTCCTTCTTTCCTTCGTATTCAAAATCCAAGGGTGACACCACTTCCCCAACCGCAAAGCTCTTGATGTTAACCCCAGCCGACTTAATCAGCTTAATCAGTGCTGGTTCCAGATTGTAGCCATTGTATAAAATCAGATTAGCTTGTTCCAACGCAATAGTATCTGCTGGGACTGGCTCATAGACATGGGGATCTGCTCCCGGTTTTAGGATACCCGTCAGTTCAATTTCATCTCCTCCTACTTGTTTCGTCCAGTCGGTAATCATAGTGCTAGTGGTCACTACATTGGGCTTATCATCGCCATCAATACCACTCTGGTTTGTTCCGGTAGTATCACACCCACTGATCCAGACTCCTAAAATGATTACTACTGTCAGCCACCATTGGCGCTTTCTACTGTGAGACTGAGTAATTACTCTCATCGCTTAATCGTTATCTTTTGATCAGAACTTACGCACCAATACAGCACCGGCACTCGCTGCATTGCTATCAATCAAAGGCTGAAATCGGTGTAATTTCCCTAAGAAACTAGGTTTGCAGCGTAAGTCCTATCATATTCTTTTCATTTTTCATGGTAAACTATTTTCATATTTGTTTCATTTTTTGCTTCCGGAACCCTCTATGCCAGATGCTGCCTCGGTTCATCACCTTGCTTCTCCTAAGAGGAAACACCAAGCTGGATATAGCAATCTGTCCCAGACAGGAACCATTACCCTAAAGCAACTGGGTGTACACTACCGCCTAGTGGAAGCACTCAGGGATATCAACTGTGAGATCAAACCAGGACGATTAACCGGAATTATTGGTCCGAATGGTGCTGGGAAAAGTACTGTGATCAAAGCCATGCTGGGGTTAGTTCCCACTGCCACGGGCTTTGCTATGTATCAGGGAAAACCGTTGATAGAACAGTTAGAAAATGTGGCTTATATGCCACAGCGGACGCAAATTGACTGGACTTATCCCGCCACGGTCTGGGATGTTGTGCTAATGGGTAGAGTCCGGAAAACAGGATGGTTTCGTCGCTTTTCCACGGTATCCCGGCGGATCGCAGCGGATGCAATTGAACAAGTTGGCATGAGTGATTACCGCAATCGTCCGATTGGACAGCTATCAGGAGGACAGCAGCAGCGGGTTTTTCTCGCTAAAGCATTAGCTGAACAAGCAGATATATTCTGTTTTGATGAACCCATGGCTGGTATTGACAAAAAAACTGAAGCTGTAATTTTTACTATCCTCCATCAACTCGCCGATGCCGGAAAAATTGTGCTGGTAGTTCACCATGATTTGGGAAAAGCGATGACTCATTTTGATGATTTGATTTTGTTGAATAGGGAATTAATTGCTAGTGGCTCTAGGCAAAAGGTATTGAGTGCAGCTAATATGCAACAGGCTTATGGTGGTCAAGTCGTTTTTTGGTTAGATCCAGTTGCTGTCAAGTGAAAGAAGGCAAAAGGCACAAGGCACAAGGCAAAAGACAAAAGGCACAAGGCACAAGGCACAAGGCAAAAGGGCTCTATCTTTATTATTTTATTTCACTAATATACACTTGAAATCTAGAAGATATTACCGAAAATTATTCTATGCTTGATTAACTCTTGCCTCTTGCCTCTTGCCTCTTGCCTCTTGCCTTTCCTGAAGGAGTATGTTCACAATTCAAAGAAAAATACTATATGTTAGAGGTTTTAATTGAGCCGTTGCACTATGGGTTTATGCAGCGATCGCTAATTACTGCGGTGTTAGTGGGTATCGTTTGTGCCGCAGTTGGTAGCTACCTAATGGTACAGCGGCTTGCGTTACTCGGAGATGCTATCAGTCATTCTGTACTACCGGGATTAGCGATCGCATTTATGATCGGTGCTGACATTTTTGTGGGAGCGTTTATTGCTGGGGTAGTTAGCACTGTGGTGATTACTTGGATCAGGACGCGATCGCAAATTAAAGAAGATGCCGCCATGGGGATTGTGTTTTCCGCTTTCTTTGCCCTAGGCATCACCTTAATTACGGTGATGCAGAAAGATAACAAAATTGACCTCAATCACTTCCTATTCGGCAATATTCTGAGTGTCACCAATGAAGAAGTGATCAATACAGCCATTATCACCGCCATTGTACTATCAATCATTCTCCTGCTGTATAAAGAATTAATGTATTATACCTTTGATCCCTTAGGGGCAAAAGCAGCAGGTTTACCAACCAACTTGCTGAACTTTGGTCTGATGATCTTGATTGCCTTGACCATTGTCGCTAGCCTCAAAGGAGTTGGAGTGATTTTGGTGCTAGCCATGTTAATCACACCAGGAGCAACAGCTTACTTATTAGTCCATCGGTTGCACCAGATGATGATTTTGGGTTCAGCCCTTGGGGTAGTAGCTAGTATTACTGGTATGTACCTGAGTTATTTTTTTAATCTGCCTTCTGGACCAGCCATTGTGTTAGTAGCTTTTGGTTTATTTATGCTGGCATTTTTGTTTAGTCCCAGTCAGGGAGTTTTAACTCATCCCAGTAATCAATTAGGACAAGCACAAATTTGGCAGGAAATTAAGCGGTTGTGGCGTTGATATAGCATTTTTATTTCAGTTCTGAACATAGTCCCCCTTGAGAAATGCAAAAGGCAAGAGGCAAGAGGCAAGAGGCAAGAGATAAGAAAGGATATAGGAATTTTTGGGAATGGAAAGAACTGTCATATTTTTTTCATTGATTTGGAAATGCTATATCTGGTATGGGATTGTGCTTCGCGCACGGGTAAAAAGGAAGGCAGAAGCAAAGCAGTAAGGTTGAATCGGAGATGGTTTTTGATCACTAATTATCTTGACATAATATCATTCATTGGGGAGGATCGCAACAAGGGAAAAAGGGAGAAGATAACCGAAGTTTTAATTCTAAGATCTTCCTCACCTCCTCTAACAATAATTATGCAAAACAATGATTTTATGCTCCGGCAAGCTTTGCTCTACTGCAGGCTTGCAGAAAAATTCTAGAGAAATACCTGATCGAAATTGTCGATCAGAGTGCTAGCTTGACCTGCTGTGAACCACCGTCGATCTCGTCATTACCATCACCGCCGTAAAGGTAATTAATTCCGGCACTACCAGAAATTGTGTCATTGCCACCCAAACCGTCAATCATATCGTTTTCGACAGTGCCACACAGGATATCATCACCTGGTGTTCCTGTGGTACTATTAGTAGAACTCATTGATGTTTGCTCCGTAATTAATCAATCGTTAGCTGCTGTGTAACCCACACCTCGGTTGTATCTGAAGTCACATCTGAGGTGCTGTCTGAGGCTGTATCTAAAAACTGCTGTTTGAACTCTCCATGTTTTGAAAAACATGGATTCTAAGCTGATGTCACTTCGCGGGTTGAAACCGCGCGAAGTGACGCTTCACGATACGATCTAGAAAGAGAATCCAGTCTGTATCGTTGTGGCAGGCTCAAGTCTGCTCTACTGACCTCGGCTAGGGTTTTCCCTAGCTGTGTCACTACTTTTCTGAGGATATTACAAGCTCCGTTACAGTCGGCATTGATCAACTCACCTTTGCCTGATCTATAAAGTCCACGCTTCACTCTTTTTCCACTCGGTACCCACCCCAAGCCCGAAGGGCACGCTTCGCGAACGGGTTTTTCGCCAAGCACAGGTAGGACGTCACGATCTAAGAAGCTAGCTTTACTTGTGTAACTCTCTTCGGTTTCGACAAATTTAATTCCGTACTCAATACACAGTTGCTCAATTCGCTTTTTTAACTTAGCAGTAGGAATCTGTACAAACTGCTGATTATTCTTTTTGCCGATATTGATACTGTCTTTGTTCCTCTTGTTCCAGCCAAAAACTAATGTGCTAATTTTGTTTTTTTGACACCAATTAATAATGAATCTAGCAACCTTGTTCACGTTGTCACGCATTTGTCGGTTGCGCTTTTCGGCCAAAGAAGCCAATCGCTCATCCCAGTAGTCTTGAGGCTTTCCTTTTTTGATCGCAGCTACACGCTTGTTGTACCACTGGTTTTGGGATTTAACTTTTCTGCCATCTATAATGAAAGACTTTCCCACGTTAGAAACGCAAGTTAACCAGTTGTTTAGACCTGGATCGATGCCTAGGACATTGCTCGTTGGTGTTACTGGTTCAGGCTTTAGTCTTTCATAGACAAACTCTAAATAAAAACAGCCATTCCTTGGTAAAAAGCGATATTCTTTGATTGATATGTAGTCAATATTAGATGGCATGGGTAGTAAGAAGTGGTCAATGCCAAACCAGACCTTGACCTGCTTACCTAAAGTAAACTTAAGCTGACCTTTTACTAGTTTTACCCACCGAGCAGGATAGCTGACTACAGCCAAACCTCCCTTCTTACGGTATTTTGGAACTCTAGGCTTATAAGTTAACTTCCCTTTGTCGTACAGCTTCTTGAGAGCCTTGTACGACTTGAAAGACTCAATAACTCCGTGTAAAGTTTGTTGGGCACATGCAGACCTCATTGCTTTAAAGTGGACGTTAGTCTTCATTATTTTGTCCACTTCTGCGTTATTGAGGTATTTGCCAGATTTAAACAGTATTTGGCGACAATAATATATGCCGCAATTAGTTAGCTTGTTAGCCTCTGAGCAGATGAACTCTATGACCGCTTTATTTTCAGATGTAGTAGTTATTAAATGTTGCTGACAACCGTACATATTTTTGTCGCACCCTTGTATATATAGTATCTGTAAAATACAGCAATTATCAACAGTTTTACCAATTAAAGATCAAAATAATTTCAGGAAAATTTTTCACTATTTTACACTTAAAAAAGATCACTTTTCATGGTGTAAAAAAATAATAAAATCCGTATTAACCGGGGGATAAAAAATGAGGTTACAAGAAATTATTTTCGAGTTAGGTAATGATAATAACTGGCGGTTGATCGCCTTAGAGATAATGCCAGATCATGTCCACATGTTCTTGGAGGTGGATCCTACTTTTGCTCCGTCGGTAATAATAAAAAGAGTAAAAGGGCGAGCTTCTCACCATCTCAGAAGAGAATTCCCTGAATTACTAAAACTCGCAACTCTTTGGTCTCCTAGTTATTTCTGCTCAACCACTGGAAACGCGCTTCACAGAGACAGTAAAAAGGTATATAGCAATTCTACGACTTGTGAGGTACAAATTTCTGGTTTTTAGGGAGCAGGGAAGAGGGAAGAGGGAAAAAATAATGTGTACCTCATGAGTCCTAGAAACGCTATATCGAAAACCAAAAAGGAAAATAAAACGAGAGCCGTATGGGAATCCCGGTACGCTCCACGCCCAGGCAATAAATTAGGTGGCTAACTCTCGCTTGTTAATTTTCTGTTTTTCAGCCTCTAATGGTTAATCAAACTGAATCTGCTCTTTTTCTACAAAAGGCCAAACTCTTGTAATATTTCTTAACAAAAGTCCTGGGCAGATCAACCCTGATCAAAAATGCGCCTGAGTTCACTCAGACGCACTATGGTCATAAAATCATGATTTTATGCTCCGGCAAGCTTTGCTCTACCAGAGGCTTGCAGAAAAATTCTAGAGAAATACCTGATCAAAATTGTCGATCAGAGTGCTAGCTTGAGTCGAACTCACCACAGCCAGGAGGTCTCCGCCCCTGGAGATTTCGGCACCATTAGCACCATCAACGATGCTCAGCTGATTACCATGGCCAGCATCAAAGGTAGTCAGACCAAGCTGGAAGTTATTGATAGTATCAAAGCCATTGCCGCTTTGGAAGAAAATTAGATCTTCACCACCCCCGAGCCATAGGGTGTCGTAACCACTGCCACTGCTAATGTAATCATCGCCAGAGCCAGAATAGATGATGTCATTACCAGAACCACCAAAGATTAGATTATCACCCTCACTGGCGAAGATGGTATCGTTACCGCTATCACCGTAAATCCGATCATTCTGTGAACCACCGTAGATCAGGTCATTACCACTGCCACCGATAAGGGAATCAATTCCCTCACTACCAAAGATCGTGTCATTGCCACCCAAACCGTCAATCCGATCGTTTTCGACAGTGCCCTGAAGGGTATCATCACCTGCTGTTCCCGTGATATTATTGGTATAATACATTAATGTTTCCTCCTTAATAAGGAATCGTCATTTGCTATGTAACCCACACCTCGGTTGTATCTGAAGTTAAATCTGAGGTGCTGTCTGAGGCTGTATCGAAAAACTGCTGTGTTTTTCAGCCTCTAATGGTTAATCAAACTGAATCTGCTCTTTTTCTACAAAAGGGCAGTTTTTTGTAATGTTCCTTAACAAAACTTCTGGGCAGACCAACCCTGATCAAAAATGCGCCTGAGTTCACTCAGACGCACTATGCTCATAAAATCATGATTTTATGCTCCGGCAAGCTTTGCTCTACCAGAGGCTTGCAGAAAAACCCTAGACAAACACCTCATTGAAATTGTCAATCAGAGTGCTAGCTTGAGTGGAACGCACCACAGCTAGGAGGTCTCCGCCGCTGAAGATTTGGGCATTATTATTACTATCAACAATGCTCACATCATTAAGATTGGCAACATCAAAGGTAGTCAGACCAAGCTGGAAGTTATTGATAGTATCAAAGCCATTGCCGGTGTCGAGGACAACTATATCATCACCACCTCCTAGGTCGATAGTATCGTTACCATTGCCACTATCAATGAAATCATCGCCAGAGCCAGAAGAGATCAAGTCATCACCAGAACCACCAAAGATTCTGTTATTACCCTCAGCGCCTCTGAGGGTATCGTTACCGCTACCACCGCGAATCACATCCCGCTGTGAACCACCAAAGATTTGGTCATTACCATCACCGCCGATAAGGGTATTAACTCCCTCACTACCAAATATACTGTCATTGCCAGCAAAACCTTCAATTATATCATTATCAACAGTGCCAAAGAGATTATCATCACCTGATGTTCCCAAAATGAGACTCTCTAAGTTGATGTTGAGATCAATCGAGCCTGTGCTGGAGTCAAAGCCATCAACAGCAATTTGGTAGGTAGTACCAGCGGTAACTGTAAATTCAACTTCACTTTGCAAACCAAAGA
>NZ_JAAHHS010000141.1 GCF_010692395.1 Moorena sp. SIO3H5 | reverse complement strand
TTCTTAGACGCCCGCATAGATACGGATTTTAGTCGTTTGTCCCGACGGTCTATGTCTCTCCCAGGATGTATAAACTCCCTGTGGATTACAGTGCCGCTATGGGTCACAACTGCTATTGTTGCGGCAGTGTTAATTCCCAGATCTACCGCAGTCACATTGGATTCTGGTTTCCGTTTTTCTGGCTTACAAGTAAACGGAACCGATAAATGACAAGCCCTTTCATTGAAAATCAACGAAGGGGACATCATCTTGTTACTGGCACAGGCGTGCCTTTCCCTCAGACCAGCAATTTGAACAGTAGTCCAAACCCAGTCTGAACCGTCAAAAACCTTGATTTCGGCTTGATCAAAACCATGTAGTTTATAGCATTGGCCTTTGTACAAGGCAGGATAACAGCCAGTATCAGCGTTTAGTTTTGGTGGCTTGCTATCCCTCCTTTTTCTTGTACCCGACTGCCATTCGCGGTAGCGGGTTACATAACTACTAACCTGACCAGCAGCAAAGGAGATCGCAGCACGACGGTAATAGCTAGGGAATTTGTAAAAAGATTTGTTAAATTGCGCGTATTTGATGTTAGGACGTTTGGCTGTTTTATGCATCAGCCTCTCAACGGCAGGGGTTAGCTGATCAGCTGTTAAACACCCCAACTCAGACCAATGAGTATAAATAATTCCGACCAAATACCGACAAGCTTGGCGATACACTTTAATCGTCTCCCTGAACAATGTCCTTTGAACGGAAGTCACATTAAGCTGCCATTTGTCAGTTCGTATGACTTTGGTCGGCGTTTTCACTGGTCTAATAAACTTTCCTACACTTAATATCTTAGCTTTTAAAAGATTGGACGACAATTAAACAATCAGTGTTCCAGGTTTGTAGTAATTACTATTGGCGTGGACTAACCCCCACCTGAACGTTCGCGTAGCGTGGCGATAGCCAGGTGGGGGAATGCGTCTCACGTCCTGTTCAAAGATGTTCTCTACTCGATTGAGTATACTGATGCTTTCTGAAAGGACAGGCGTAGGGAGGGATACTCCTGAGCTAATGCCAAGGCAATTGTCAACGCGGACTGTACTGATGTCAATGCCGACAACTTCACATCCTGTCTGGTGGGCTAGCCAGATAGCGGTGTTGCCGTTGCCGCAACCGATATCCAGTACCCGAGATTCAGTAGTAAGCCCACTGCAGGCGAGCATATATTCATTCCAACGGTGGCAAGCTGGGAGAAAGTCTTGAGCACGAGCGTCGGCTAAGTTTTCAAAATAACCCCAGTGTAAACTGCCTTCAGAATCCCAGAAGCTACGATACATGCTGTCTTCGTGATCGTAAAACGCTTCTGTGTCGGCTTCTGTATATTTTTGTGTCATTTTGTTTGTCTAAGTTGAGACTTACAAGTCAGACTTACTAGATTTTCAAGGAAGTTCCCTTCATGAGAGTAAAATCATAAAGGGAACTTCCTTGAAATACTTCATATTTACTTCATATTTACTTCATATTTACTTCATATTTACTTCATATTCCCTGGCCTTTTGGCCTTTAGGCCACGCTACGCGAACGGCCACGCTACGCGAACAGATTTCTAAAAAATCCAGCGTTTGCGGGGAGCGTTAGCCCTTGGGTCAAGTCTGAAAATCCATTGTTAGTGCGACTTGGCAGTGTCAATTAATTTTGGAAAGCTCCATTACAGCTAATAACATTAACTGTAGCCTAGTTGAGTAGCTGTTAGCCTAAGCTAGAACTTAGAGGCATGTATTGCTATTAATCCTCAAGGGATTGCCACTATTACTAAAGCTGTTCACTAAATCTATGCCAAAATCTATCCCAACTTCCGCCAAGACTACCTTAACCCAACCAGCTTTGCCTGTAGAAACGATCACATTAGATGTAACTGGCATGAAATGTGCTGGTTGTGTTGGTGTAGTGGAACGGCAACTGAGCAGTAACCCTGGAGTATCGAAAGCCTGTGTGAATCTGGTAACTGGGGTAGCTGTGGTAGAGTATCAAGCTGCTGAGGTGGAACCAACTGTCCTAGCTGAGCTGCTGACATCAAAAGGGTTTCCTAGTCAACCCCGTTTACCTGAAACTGAACAGGGAACTAAGAGCCAGGATAGGTTAACACCAGCCCAGAGACATGAGCAAGAAGCTAGAGCATACCGCCAGCAACTAGTGATTGCTGCTGTACTGATTGTCTTCTCTACAGTAGGACATATCGGTCATTGGTTCCATGGACCAATGCTGCCAGTATTGAGTACTTTGTGGTTCCATTGGGGACTGGCAACTCTAGCGCTATTATTACCTGGACGCTCTATTATAGTCGAGGGTGGGCGCGGTTTGTGGCACGGTGCTCCCAATATGAATACGTTGATCGGACTGGGGGCGGTGACGGCTTACACCACTAGCTGTGTGGCCTTACTATTCCCTAACCTGGGATGGGAATGTTTCTTTGATGAGCCAGTGATGTTGCTGGGTTTTATTCTTTTAGGTCGGACCTTAGAACAAGGGGCACGATATCAAGCTACTGCTGATTTTGAGTCTTTGCTATCCCTACAGCCTCAGGTAGCCCGGTTGATTGGAACATTAGACAGTAAAGAGGCTGATCAAGCGGGGATCGAAATTCCTGTGGAGCAAGTCCGGGTAGGAGAATGCTTAAGGATATTACCTGGGGAAAAAGTTCCTGTCGATGGGGAAGTGATGACGGGACTCTCATCGATTGATGAGTCGATGCTGACGGGGGAATCGCTACCAGTATTTAAGCAACCAGGGGACATGGTTACTGGTGGTACGTTGAATAAATCAGGAGTGCTGGTGGTAAAGGCAACCCGTACTGGTAGAGAAACTACTTTGGCACAAATTGTAGCACTAGTGGAGGAAGCCCAAACTCGGAAAGCGCCAGTACAGCAGTTAGCGGATTTGGTAGCAGGGTATTTTACCTATGGGGTGATGGCGATCGCATTTTTAACCTTCCTATTTTGGTACGTGGCTGGGACTAGAATCTGGCCGGAGGTCTGGTCAACCATGGCGGCTTCTCCATTACTGTTGAGTTTGAAGTTAGCGATCGCAGTTTTAGTGGTTGCTTGTCCCTGTGCCTTGGGTCTAGCCACACCTACCGCCATTCTAGTGGGTACCAGCCTGGGGGCAAAGCGGGGCTTATTAATCAAAGGCGGTGACATTTTAGAACAGGTGCATCGGCTGGATACTGTGGTTTTTGACAAAACCGGTACCCTAACGTTTAGTGAACCCACAGTTACCGATTGCCTGCTGATTCAACCTGAGACAGAGAATGACCAACAGAGCGGGATTGGTACGAAAAACATTGCTCTATCTTCTACTAGTCAATTGCTGCAACTGGCAGCAGCAGCAGAAAGTGGCACATCCCATCCCTTAGGTAGCGCCATTGTTACTGAAGCTCAACAGCAACAGTTACCGATGTTAGGGGCTCAAGATTTTTACACAGAACCAGGATTGGGAGTATCAGCTTTAGTAGAAAAGCAACGGGTAGTGCTTGGCAGTGCAGACTGGTTGAGTAAGCAGGGTATTACGATTAGTGATACTGCTCAAGCTGAAGTCAAGGCTTTGGCAGATGGGGGTAAAACAGTAGTTTACGTAGCTGTTGATGGGCTACTAGCTGGATTAATTGGTGTAAATGATCTTCCGAGATTGGAAGCTAAAGAAACAGTAGAACACCTTAAAGACCTAGGATTGCGGGTGATGATGCTAACTGGTGACAGACCGGAAGTGGCGGCTGCTGTGGCCAAAACTTTGTCAATAGAGCCAAAGGATGTTATTGCTGGGGTGCTTCCCGATGGCAAAGCTAATGCGATCGCAAACCTCCAAGACCAGGGACACTGTGTCGCTATGGTGGGAGATGGCATTAATGACAGTCCAGCTCTAGCACAAGCTGATGTTGGGATTGCATTGCATGGGGGAACCGATGTGGCAGCGGAAACAGCAGGAATTATTCTGATCAGAAATAACTTGCTCGATGTGGTCAAGTCCATAGACCTATCACGAGCCACCTTCAACAAAATCCGCCAGAATCTGTTTTGGGCATTCGGTTACAATGTATTGGGTATTCCCATGGCCGCTGGTGGGCTACTACCAGGATTTGGCATGGTACTTTCTCCTGCTGCTGCTGGTGCCTTAATGGCTTTCAGCTCAGTTAGTGTTGTCACAAACTCACTTTTGCTAACCCGTTTACGGAATTAGTGCAAGTCCGCTTGAATACCTATAGTAAACCATCCACAGCAGCAAGGTTTCACAAGGCTATACTTCTTTTGGTAGTTGGAAAGAACCACCTTAGGGTAAGCTTGGCCTCTGGTAGTTTACTTTTATTGATTCAAGGGATAATCAGTTAATGCTCAGCACTCAGGAGAGTTTTCTAAGTAAATCAGTCCTTAAGTCAGTCGCAAGCTGGTTGAGACCTGTGCCAATGTAAGTAAATAAGAGTATTGTTCTCAACCAATTACCCTTTTGATCACGAGCGATTCATGGCTACACAATCTGACCACAACCATTTACTGATTATTGAGGATGACAAAGGAAGCAAGCAGATTCCTTTGGAAGAAGAGGTATATTCTATCGGTAGAGATCCAGAGTCTGATATCCGCCTGTTTTCAAAGTTTGTTTCTCGCCGACATGCGACCTTAGTGAGGCGTAAACGGTCTGATGGCAGTCCCTACTACCGAATTTTTGATGGTAACCTCAAAGGTAAGACTAGTGCCAATGGCATTTTAATCAATGGTCGTAAGCTTCAAGCCCATGATCTCGAAGATGAAGATGAGGTAATTTTTGCCCCTAAAGTAAGTGCTAAATATTATCTACTCAAGCGAGAGAATACCCCAACTGATCCAGTAGATCAAGTCGATGAGTATGATATTACCCTAATTAATCCCGGCATGATTGATGACCCGGAAGAATGGGATAATTAGGAAATAAATTACCGCCAAGATAACCTTAAAATTATAATTTTTAAGGTTATAGTTTGAGCGGTTAGCTATCAGTTATTAATTACAGCAGTTGGCAATTGGGTGAGGTACAAATTATTGGTTTTTAGGGAACAGGGAACAGGGAACAGGGAACAGGGAACAGGGAACAGGTTAAAAATATATGTACCTTATAGTGATGAAAAACGCTGTATTTTTTTTATAACAAAATCGATCAAAAAAATGCGCATCACCACAGCATCGCCCATAAAAAAGCTATAGCGCGTCACCAAGCGCTATAGTTATCATTTTTAGTTAGCACTTGCTGAAGGAATTTTTCCATAAGGCTAGAACGCTTACATATTATAGTCTACCAGTCGCAACGGGAGAATAGATTACTCAGAAAAGACTTGCGCCAATCCGTCACTGGGGGGTCTGTCCGGAAAGGCACAGTACGATTTTCCTTGGTGTTCCACGGTGCCAAGGGTAAGTGACCTTCCTCCGCTTTGTTTTTATTGAAAATTGCCGGGTTGAATCTTTTTTCATCTATCCACCAGTCTACTTTTTTCCACCACTCTACCCATACATCCCTATGCAAATCATCATACTCTCCCTCGGGTAAGCCACGCTCAGCAATAATTGTGTCCAAGATCTGCTTTTGTACACTGAAGCCAAACTTTCCATCTGAGTGTTTGACCCAAAGGGTATTAAGAGTACCTAGATTTTCGCAGGAGCACTGTTCAATATGTTCGATATTGAGCCAACCTTCTTTTTCTCGCTCAGCGATGTAAAGCATGATACGAACATTTTTTAGGTCAGCATCTTTCCAGTTTCCCGACTTCATAAAGAAGTGAAGTTCAGCTAGGAAGTGATTCAACAGAGAGTCTTTGATAATTTGATAGTCTTGACCGTTTTCAGATAGTAACTCAATGTATTCTCGATGAAAATTTTCTACGGCATTTGTTGATAAAATGAACTGTTCTTGAGGAATAAAGCTAGGTATAGGAATTTCTGTATCGATATCAACGTTCGGAAACTTTTGCCAAGCAGTATCAAGTATATCAAAGGCTTCCTTGTAAGCTTTTAAGGCTTCCTCTATCTTCCCTTCTGTTCTCAACAAGCTCCCTTCTACTCTTTTGACATGAACCTGAATTGCCCATTCTTCAGGGATATCTAGATTTGGTTGTGAGGGTAATAGATTTTTTTCCTTTATCTGTTTAATCCTTTGCCTAGCCTCATTCCGCCATTCGGTTGCTTTACTATCCTGTTCAAATTCTTGATACTTCTGACTAATTTGCTGATTTGCTAAAGAAATCGAAGCTAACAGCATGGCTTGCTTGATATTGCGCTTGTCTTCTCGGATTAGTGTAGACTTACTGACTTGAAACCATGCCTCTTGTGCTTCAGAAGACAGCCCCTTGTTTTGGAGTTCTGCAGCAAGTTCAGAGAGCCTATTAATGGTTTCGATATCTTCTTTGATTATTTTCTGAGCAGCTTTAGCTTGCTCTACTCTTATCACTTGTTTGCCTGCCACTACCACTGAAACAATTGCTCCCAACACAGCTACAGTAATTACCACAGCGCCGATCTGAATCCCCCATTGAGCCTTCCTATTCGCCTCAGTTAGTACCTGATTTCTACTCTCTGCTGCTTCCCTATCCTTCCTCTCTCTTCCTAATTCCGCATCTCGCTTCTTGTGAGCTATTTGCTCTTCAATCCTTCTCTTTTCACTGGCCGCCAAAAACTGCTGATCCAAATAACTTAAATTCTTCCCCTTTGCCCAACCCTGAGCATCCTTTAGAGCTTTCCCTCCCAACAACAGCGATTCATCCTGACATCCCGATGCCACCCAAGCCCTAAACCCTTCCGAATAGGGACGTAATGCAGCTAATTCTTGTTCAATCCAGTCTTGATTAAAGACTTGATGGTAAATACGGTTATAGACTTTAAGAACTGGAAAAGCTCCAACTCTCTGCTTGACTACTAATCCAGATAACTGTAACTTACCTTCCTCAAAACTGTTATTGGCAACAACTTCCCCCTGCTGCCACACTTGCTGATACAATTCCAACAAGTAGGCAGACCGTTGCTCATTACTCAAGATGCGATCGCGTATGGTCTTCAAATGCTCTGGCTCATCGGTAGCTTCCCAGTTCGAGATGACATGTGATCGCACCAATTTCTCAATCCATTCCTTCTCCCCTTTTTTTAAGGGATCGAAAACCGAGGCAGAACTAACCACCAACTGACACAGCTTTTGGGTAAGAAACGGCTGTCCTCCTGTCCAGTCTAAGATTTCCTCGATAATAGCCTGGGGGTTGCTGACCTGTCCCGCCAATCCCCTAACTAACGGCTCAACTTCATGGGGTTGAAAGCCATGTAATTCCAGAGCCCGTCCGATATTAAACGGGGTTCGGTTTTTATCTTCAATTAAATCCCCCGGTGTCGCCACCCCCAACAGCACAAAACTAAGGCGATTATAGGCAGAATTTTCTGCCCGTTTGTTGTAACAGGCTCGAACTAGGGCAAAGAAGTCATCTTTGAAGCTTAATTGCAGAACGCTATCGATTTCATCAATAAAAATAACAATTGGTTGAGCAATATATTCAAACAATACCTCTTTGATAAACTTACCAAAGCACTGCACCGGAGAAATCTTTTGGTGCTGTTGAAGCCAATGGTATTCATCAAACCTGTCGTAGAGTTCTAACTCAGACACCAACCCACTAATCAAACCGCCATACCATTCCCGTGGGGGAATCTGTTGCGACCCCAGCATGGTAATATCAATAGAAGCACAAACAATGTCTTCTTGTTGCAACCGTTTTACTGTTTGAACTTTCAGGGAAGACTTACCCATCTGACGGGAATTTAACACATAACAAAATTCCCCTGCTTTTAGGTATTGATACAACTCTTCATCGGCCTGACGTTTGACATAACTGCTAGCATTAAGGGGTAATGCGCCGCCTACTTGATAGATTTGCATAGTCTGGGTTTCCATCATGGGGTCTCCTGGAATCGTGCTTGAAAATACTCCCGATATAACTGACAACGGAGAGTTACCTGATGTGCTTGTAAATGAACTAATCCCATACTGTGTAGTTTGTAAGCTGATCGGGATTCTAAGGGAATCGGACAACTGGCCTCAATCACATCTTTAAAAGCATCAGCCAAAGCTTGGTGTTGCTGTAGCATCTGCCAGAGGTGTCGTAGATGGTTGCGATAAATTCCAGCTTCGGTGGCAGCATTGTTTAATACCTTCTCTAGGGAACCAGTACCATTAAATTTGAGATGGTTAAAGCATTCGCCAATTAAATAGGGATGTCCGCCTACTAACCCCTGCAATTGCTCAACCTCAGATGCTGTACAATCAAGTTGGTATTGTTGCGCTAATTCAATAATTTGCTCTTGGGTCAATTCCGGTAACTCAATCGGAACACCAACATTAAACGGGGATTCGTTAAGGTTAAGGGGAATATAAACTTCTGTGGAATGAACTACCACTAATCGGAGCCGTTCTAAACGTTTACCCATCTTGGCTTTCTCATGCCAAGCCCTTAGCATTCCTAAAAAGTCCGATGCCACATCACGGTGAGTAAAAACTCGGTCAACCTCATCCAAACATAGGACCACTGGCCTATTAACCTGCCTTAGCAAATACCGTTCAAAGTAGTTGGTACAAGCCATTTTACTAGTCGATAATCCTTCGTACCAGTAATCAGCTAATCGATTAGCTAATCCTAAACTTTCACTGACACAGAAGCTAAACCACTTGAGTAATGAATTAAGATTGCCAAGGTCAGCGTGGTTAGCCAGGTGCAGGTTAATATAAACAGTTTGATAGCCCTGCTGGGCAACCAACTTTTTCAGCACTCTAGCTATCAGTAAGGTCTTCCCCATTAGACTTGGTGCTTTAATTCTCACCAAGGCACCGGGACGTAAAAGTGTTTGATAACAAGTGCTTTCAATAGGAGGACGTTCAACATAATAGTCAACGTCAGGGATAGCTTCGTCCTGATCTAAATCCGGTGTCCACGGATCTGGATTAACGTTGCTATTGCTGGGTGTGCTTTGTTGATCTAGAAAAGCGATCGCTTTCCAGTCTTGCCCCAATTTTTCACTAATTTCTTGAAAATTCAGGTTATCGACAGGTCTGCCATTGAGATAATTATTGAGGGTTGATAGAGATATCTCCAATTCCTCAGCTAAGTCTTTCTGGCGAGGATAACCGTTGCGCTTAAGAGCTAATTTAACCTGGTCAATAGACTCTGGATGAACTCTGAGTGAGCGAGACATAGTTGTCGGTTCGATGAACTACTCAAACTATAACTATCTTTTATAGTCACTCAGCCCAACTCAGGTACAACTCAGGTACAAGTCGGCAATCAATTATAAGTTGGCTATAAGTCACCTGATCTCAATAGCTTCCAAGGTCTGAACTGCTTTAGCCTCAGAGTTTGATGAAGTTGTAGTTCACCTGAAACAATTTTCATGAACAATCTCGAAAGCTTCCAAACCCTTCTGGAAATTGTGTTACTAGTTCTAACCCTCTCTACTGAATCTCCATTGTTAGGTATTGCTGCTGCTATTTGTGCATTGTTGTATTTGTTAATCGACTCTGATGATTCAGATAACGATGAGGAGTGAGGCGGTTGTTTAGCTTCAGAGATACGGAGATAGGGAAATGGGGAGATAGGGATATGAAATTTATCTGTAGTCGTAATTTACAGCATTGGTATAAATATACCAATTGAATCGATAACTACTTCATCCAAAAGTCCCGATTCCCGATTCCCGATTCCCTGTACTATAGTCGTTAGTTTAACAACTATCAACCTAAAATCATACTACAAATTTTGGCGATTCACTAACTGAATTTTATTGACAAAATAAGCTTCTCGATGCTGTAATGACTCAGCTAAGTCTAGCCCCTTTTGAAATGCTGCTAAGGCTTGAGGATAGTTGTTCATATCCAGATAAACTTGACCAATTTTGTCGTAAGTATTCATCAAGCCATAGTAATTGTAGGACTGTTGTTCAACTTGAAGCAAAACCTCATAAACTTGCAAGGCAAACTCTGGCTGCTTAGAGGTAAGGTAAAGTTCTGCTAGAGGTTGTAGTGCCTCGCTAGCATGGGCAAACTGCTGTAGAGACCAGGCTAAGGAATAGGCTTCTTGATAGGTTTGACTAGCTTTTTCTGGTTGATTGAGGCTGTTGTAGTCAGATGCGATCGCAATTTTCAGGGCTGGAATCTGGGTATCATTGCCTTGACTGAGGTAAATGTCCACTAATTGCTGCTTTTTGGGCAATGCCTGGTCTGGTTGTTGGTCTTGGTCGTAGATATAAGCTAGCTGTTGTAAATAAGCCACTTCTTCATTTATGCGTTCGCGTTGATTCTGAGCTTGATTTAATGCTTGAGCCAGTAATTCCTCATAGGTTTCTGCTGCTTTGGGATAATCAAACCAAGCCATGTGCAATTCACCCATGGTCTTTAAGGTAGCCTCAACCGTTGCCATATCGTCCTGGTTGCGAGCATCAGCGAGAATTTGGTCATAGACTGTCAACGCTTGTCCTGGCACTCGGATCTGTTCATAAGCCTTACCCAAAGCTTTTAACAATGGCAGATTGATCGAGTCTTCTGCTTCATTTTCCTGCTGAATCTCTTCCAACCGTGCCGTAATTAGTTGCACTGACTGCTTATTGTTTTCATTCCAGGCAACTCCTCCTACTGTGCCCAAAGTTTGCACTTCTGCCACGGGATCCCCTAGCACTCGCCGCAGCCGGATTTCCCGATACCAGATGTCAAAGGCTTTCGATTGATTACCAGCGTTGAATTCAGCTTCAGCTTCAGCATTCAGTTCATCCAACGCTTGCTTGAGTCTAGAACGTTCGGAAGGGTTGAGAGGTTCCTCTGGGGATAAGGAAGGCAGGAGGGGATCAGGAGCAGTCAGTTCCAATGGATTCGGATTATCATTATCACTTGATTGGGACAAGGTCACACTAGCAAAACATAAGGGGAGTATAGCAGCGGATAATGCTATAACTATCCACTTGCTTAGTTTGGGTCCGAGAAAATGTAAGCGCAAGGTAGCCATAAGGAAACAAAAGAAGGTTACTACAAGTTAGGGTAGCGATTTTAGGTTTAAACTGACATTTTGCCATATGCATCTGTAGTCCTACTTTCAAAAATTGGTATTATTTCTGCCCCCCTGCACTAGTTTGACTGCTTCCGGGACGAAGTTTGTTCCTGCTACCAAGATTTAGGACTGACAAAAGAAATCTATTGTCAGTTTCCGAGACGTAAACTAATAAAATAAACAGATCAGGGCAAACGCATCTCAAATTAGATTGACAAGTAAGTCAAAATATTATGGTTTAAAATCGGGTTAAGTTGAGCACCAAATATGAGATAATTAATTCATGAATAATTTTTAGTAACTTGTTGGCGTATCTGACAAATTAAAAATGGTTTTATGCCCCCTTTAAAACCATTGCAAACGCATTTTATTTATAAAAAATAACATCTTTTTGTTTGTGAAATTCGAATAAATCCCATCCTAAAAGCAGTTTTTTTTTCAAATTCAACAAACTTTCCGCTGACTTTAAACAAGAATCAAAGGAGGATTTCCGTACGAAACCAGAATGTAAAGTACTCTCAAATCGACCAAGGATAACACAGCCAATAATTATTGATAATAAGTGGCCCTGCTCTTCGAATCAACAGGGGAATTATAGATTTTTGACACTATTGTTTAATTTTTAACTGTTAATTTTGATACAATTTTATATGCGCTTACCCTGGATTCCCCCTGCACCCCTACCCTAAACACTTAAGTATGGATTGGTTGATTAACTTGCCAAGTCGTGTTATATTACTATAGAATAGTAAAGGGAGCTCTTGCTTTAAACCCAAAATGACTTACTTATCACGCTTATTAGTAAGGAAGGTAGTAGTACCATCAGCTAATAAGCCATAAGTATTGAGTGTTTTAAACGTTAAACCAAAAAATAGCCCAAATTGTGATCAAATTGGGCAAATCATAAAATACTGTATAGTTAGCAACAATGATATACTCATTTTCCAAACTTGTCAAGTTAATTGTAAGATATTATTGGCATAAAACTGATTATCCAGTACTATATAGCAATCTATATGTAGATTTTTACCTTGGTTATTCTCTAGACAAAAGCCTAACCAGCAGCCAAGATTTATTTAATAAGCTTAAATTGCAGCGTTGGAACCCCGCGCTTTCGTTGCAACAGTAAGACTCCGCGCTTTTTCAAAGCTAAGCGTGAACGCGCACAAAGAGCGGGAATAGTTGAGCTTTCTAATTGTTTTGATGCAGTCGCTCATGGAGGAAACTACCACTAGCGCTTTGCATCAAGAACGAAATAGCAAAAAAATCACAAAATCCTAAACTGACGATCAATACCGGTGTGATCGCCTCCTTTCTTGGGAGCGCTAGGAAGGGCGCACCAGAAGAAAGTCCAAAATTTTTCTCTAGCAAGAGAATTTGGATTTATGGGCTTGACTGTGGACTTACAACTTTATTTGTTAATTTTTGGGATCTGAGTTTTTTGAATTGCTGAGCAAGGGAGGAGCATAGTGGCGACTTGTGTAAATGATTTCCCCAATGGGGAGTTGAAATTCTCGAGTTTAGTTGATTTATTAGGCGACAGAGCGCGTACTATGCCTAATCAGCTTGCTTATATCTTTCTTAAAAACGGAGAAACTCAATCAGGGAGTCTGACCTATGGGCAATTAGATAGACAAGCAAGAGCGATCGCATCTCATCTCCAATCAATGCCAGGAGAACGGGCTTTATTGTTATACCCTTCTGGATTAGAGTTCATTAGCGCTTTTATGGGCTGCTTATATGCCGGGGTTGTGGCGGTTCCGGTTTATCCTCCCAGGCGTAATCAAAAATTGTCTCGGTTGCTCTCTATTGTTAATGATGCCCAAGCGTGTATTGCACTGACCACCACATCGATACTGGCTGACCTTGAGCAAAGGTGGGCAAGTGATGGGGAGTTAGCTCAGTTGAAGTTGATAGCTACCGATACCATTGTTGCTGATAGTCAAGAGTTTGCACCATTATCAGTGACAGGGTCGAGTTTAGCTTTTTTGCAATATACTTCCGGTTCCACGGGAAAACCCAAAGGGGTGATGGTGACTCATGGCAATATCATCCATAACCAGCAGATGATCCATCAGGCATTTGATCATAGCGAACAGAGTATTGTTGTAGGTTGGTTGCCTTTGTTCCATGATATGGGATTGATTGGTAATGTCCTGCAGCCAATGTATCTGGGAATTCCCTGTATTCTGATGCCCCCAGTGGCATTTCTGCAGAAGCCGATTCGTTGGTTAAAGGCGATTTCTAACTATAGGGCGACTACCAGTGGCGGACCAAATTTTGCTTATGATTTATGTCTGAAAAAAGTTCAACCAGAACAATTAGCTAATCTTGACTTGAGCAGCTGGGATGTAGCTTACAGTGGAGCCGAACCAGTACGGGCAGAAACTCTGAAGCAATTTGGTCAAAAATTTGCGAACTGTGGTTTTAACTACAGAGCCTTTTATCCTTGCTATGGCATGGCGGAGACTACCCTGTTGGCTACGGGTGGTCAAAAGAATCAATCGCCGGTGATTCAGGGGGTATTGGCAGGAGAACTTGAGCAAAATTCGGTAGTAGAGACTAAAATTTCCTCGGATGAAAGTCGAAGCTTTGTGGGTGTTGGTCGTCCTAACCTGGACACAACAGTAATTATCGTTAACCCAGAGTCGTTAACTCCGAGTGAACCAGGACAAGTGGGAGAAATTTGGGTTAGGGGTGGCAGTGTAACTTCTGGGTATTGGAATTGCGACCAAGCAACACAATCAGCTTTTCAAGCGTATCTAAAGGATTCTGGGGAAGGCCCTTTTTTACGTACAGGGGACTTAGGATTTTTTAGTAAGGGGGAACTGTTTGTTACAGGAAGACTAAAGGATCTAATTATCATTAGAGGTCGCAATCATTATCCCCAAGATATTGAATTAACTGTTGAAAACAGCCATCCTGCTTTACGAAGTCATGGGTGTGCTGCCTTTTCTGTGGAGAGGGATGGAGAGGAACGCTTAGTTATTGCTGGTGAGGTGGAACGAACTTACCTACGGGAGCTGAACACAGAGGAGGTAGTATCTGCCGTTCGTCATGGAATCTGGATGCAGCATGAGTTGAAGGTTTATGGAGTATCACTACTTAAGACTGGCAGTATTCCTAAGACTTCCAGTGGAAAAAATCAGCGTCATGTTTGTCGGCAGTACTGGCTACATAAGCAACTAAATTTGGTGGGTGAGTGGATTGAAAACGAGTTAGTGGAATCAATAACTAGTGAGCAGCGACCAGATGAATCTTTTGAATCTTTGACTGAAAAAACTACTAGCTTTAGGCCAACTCAAAACAATGGACACAAGGTATTAACTAGCAAAGATACAGCCAGCCAATCCCGTGCCGATGAACTGCTAGAATGGTTGCGTGACTATGCATCATTTCGCATTAACTCTCGCTTAATTGATGAAAGACGTTGCATTCCACCTCATATTGTTCTCGATTTTGGAAACCGTGGTTTTTTCGGCCTACAAGTACCTTTTAAGTATGGCGGAATAGGTCTGAACAATGTTGATACCTTAAGGATTATTGAGCAGTTGGGAGCCATAGATCAAACCCTAACATTGTTTGTGGGCAATCATAACGTCCTTGGGGTTCGTCCGATTATTAAATATGCCTCCCTAGCTCAAAAAGAGCAATTACTTCCCAACCTAGCTACAGGTCGAGAAATAGCAGCCTACGCCTTAACAGAACCGGGGGCAGGTTCCAATCCCCGAGCCATATCCGCACGAGCAATACCGAATCCTAATGGTGGTTGGTTATTGGAAGGTTCTAAAATTTGGAGTGGTTCGGCTGCATGGTCTAGTGTTATCAATATTTTTGTCCAGCAGCTCGATCCCCATGGTAAACCGATGGGAATTAGTGGTTTCGTAGTGCCCCAGAGAACAAAAGGCTTGCGAATTGGTCCCGAAGCCCTGACTATGGGAATGCGGGGTATGGTTCAAAATGCCATATTTCTCGATGGAGTATTGGTAACTCCAGAGCAACTTTTGGGAGAAGCAGGTGCTGGGATGAAAGTAGCTCAAGATGCCATGATGCACGGTAGATTGGGTCTGGCTGCTGGATGCATTGGTGGTATGAAACGCTGCGCTCAGTTGATGCTTCGCTATGGTGAGCGTCGTTCGATCTCCACAGGTCGTTTACTCGATAATCCAGTTACATTAGTTCGTTTGAGCGATCTGACAGCCGCTATTACTGTCTTAGAAAATTTAGTTTTCACGACTGCCGAGTTATTGGATAGGGGATATTCTATTCCTGAAGAAGTCTACACGGCTTGCAAGACATCGGGGCCTGAGTTTTTCTGGCAGGCTGCTGACAACCTGGTTCAGTTACTGGGCGGTCGCGGCTATATTGAAACAAACATTGCCCCTCAAATCTACCGTGATGCCAGGGTTTTTCGCATTTTTGAAGGTCCGACGGAAACTCTCAATATGTTCTTGGGGTCTCGCGTGATTCAGAAACCAGAAGAGCTTTACCAATTCTTATCTAAGACATTGGAAGTTCCCGAAGTGGCTAAACGTCTGAAAAATGCTACAGCAGAAATTAGCGATCGCTTAAGGAATAAGAGCCGATTTGGCGAAGATCATACCGCTTTACGATGGGCTTATGTTTGTACAGGTGAAGTAGCAACTTGGGCTATTTTATTGGCAGCCGTGAAACGAAATTTGAAACAGTTAAGTTCTGAACCTTTGCAGATTGCTGCCACTTGGGCTGAATTACAGTTCGAGCAAAAACTCCAGCTTGTACTGATGGGAACACCAGCAGAAATTGTGGCATCTGACGCTGATCATATCACCGCTCGCATAGAGGATTACGCCGAAAAAATTGGGGATATAGAACAAACTATGCCTGGAGAAGACCATAAACTGGATGAATTTCTGCGTCAAACATCTACAGTGAAATCAAATAAAAATTTAGATGTAGAATTGAATCACTACCAGGATACAACAAAGGTTGCTGTAGAACCGAAAAATTATCAGCCTTTAGATAATCAGGAAGTTTATACTTATGATCAGATTGGAAGTTGGATAGAAAACTGGTTGGCCAAACAACCAGGGATTCAGATAGAAACTATTAATCGCCAGACATCTTTTGCCGATTATGGCATGGATTCCGTGTTGGCATTAGAGTTAGTAGAAGCCTTAGAAGATTGGCTACCAACTTCCTTAGACGCAACTAGTATCTGGAATTTTTCCACTATAGAATCATTGGCTAAATACTTGGCTAGTAAAATGTCAACAAAGGAGGATGATTTAGAAACTTCACCTTCTGGCCAGGAGGAGGCCAAGACTACTACCTTAGAGTTGGAAAAACCTCTGGAAAATAAAATTGAGACATCTATTGCTGAAGAATTAGTGGCTCTGGAAAACTTATTGATAGGAAATTAATATGAAGCATATTAAGCAAGAAAATGAGTCCCTGGCTTCCTCAAAACGGTTAATCTTTGCTCTTAAACAAGCACGCACTCAATTAGAAGAACTACAACGGCAAAAGAGTGAACCGATTGCTATTGTTGGTATGGGTTGTCGGTTTCCAGGGGGGGTGAAAGATCCAGAAAGCTTTTGGCAACTTTTGAAAAATGGAGTTGATAGCATTACTGAAATTCCTGGGGAGCGATGGGATATAAAAGATTACTATCACCCAGATCCAGATGTTCCCGGCAAAATGTATACTCGCTATGGAGGTTTTCTGGAGAAGGTTGATCAGTTCGAACCACAATTTTTTGGGATTTCTCCCCGAGAAGCTACTGCTATGGACCCTCAGCAACGGTTGCTGTTAGAAGTGAGTTGGGAAGCATTAGAACATGCAGGGTTAGCACCGGATCAACTTCAAGGTAGCCAAAGCGGAGCATTTATGGGGATCTGCTTTGAGGATTATTCCCGCTTTAGCGTTAACTCTGGAGATCCAACCAGGATCGATGCCTACAGCAGTTTGGGCAATACTCGCAGTATTGCTGCAGGACGTTTAGCATATATTTTTGGTTTCAATGGTCCGACTTTCTTTTTAGATGCAAGTTGTTCTTCCTCGCTTTTATCGGTTCACCTGGCTTGTCAGAGTTTACGTTATAGAGAGTGTAATCTAGCTTTAGCTGGTGGAGTTAACCTAATGCTTGCCCCAGAAGCAACAATTGGTTTCTGTAAACTCAAAGCTTTA
>NZ_JAAHHS010000140.1 GCF_010692395.1 Moorena sp. SIO3H5 | reverse complement strand
CCCGATCTATCCCCAAATCTAGACATAGTGTAATTGCTATTGACCTGAAACTTTGCCAGATTGGTGAATTACTACGGAAAATATAGATCTGAATAAAAGGATGGGGAAGATTGGAAAGTAATACCATTGAATATCCACATCATAAGTAAATTCGGGGGAATAAATACCCCGGCTGGTTTTTCCGCATCCACTCTCGTTTCTCTTCCCCGTTCGCCCATAGGCGGGGTTTGCAGACTCCCTGGAATTTTTGATGAGGAAAATTTGTGACACAGCTATCTATCTTGATCAATTGGATGACTATATTCCTTATTACCAATCAACTCAAATATTTAGCGCGAGGGTTTTAGGAAGAGGAGATTGTGGCTTTAGTGGAAAACTATCTGCACTGGGAACAAGAGCAATGAATGTCACTACGACGAATATCCCTGATCTTGACTTGACCAACTTCACTATTTTGGTGATTGATGATAATCCCACCAATTTAGGAGTAGCCGTTGATTATTTGGAAGATGCTGGTTTGACGATTTTGGTAGCCCGCAATGGTGAGAGTGGCTTGAAGCGAGCTAAATATGCCCATCCAGATATCATTTTGCTAGATGTTTTGATGCCAGGGATGGATGGCTTTGAAACCTGCCGCCGTTTGAAAGGGGATGACGAAACAAAAGATATTCCTGTAATTTTTATGACGGCTTTATCCGGTATAGAGGATAAGGTGAAAGGATTTGAGCTTGGGGGAGTCGATTATCTTACTAAACCGATTCAGTCACAGGAAGTTTTAGCAAGAGTAAAGGTACATTTACAACTGCGTTCCTTGACCAAAACTCTTGAGGACCAAACCAAGACCTTGGAGGAGCAGAATCAACGTCTCAAAAAAGAAATCAAACAGCGCATGGAAGTGGAAGCAGAACTCAACGAAACCCTGCAACAGCTGCAAACTACTCAAGATGAGTTGATCCAATCTGAAAAAATGGCTGCTCTGGGACAACTAGTGGCTGGAGTTGCTCATGAAATTAACACTCCTTTAGGTGCTATTAACTCTTCAGTTAGGAATCTTGCCAACTTTTTAGCTCACCACCTCAAGCAGTTACCTTCCTTTTTTGAAAAACTTTCCAAGGAACGTCAGTCGGATTTCTTTACCTTACTAGAACGGTCGAGCCAACAAAAGACCCCTTTATCTACTCGGGAACAACGTCAAATCAGAAAAGCCTTGACCGGCCAGATGACATCCCACTCGATTGAGAAAGCAGCAAAACTCGCTAATATTTTAGTGGGAATTGGGGTTTCGGATGACCTAGAGTCTTTGTTGCCTCTCCTCAAAGACCCAGAAGGAGAAAAAATTTTACAAACTGCCTATCAATTTGCTAATCTCCAAACCAGTACCCGTAACATTGTTACCGCTGCTGAACGAGCTGCTAAAGTAGTGTTTGCCCTGAAAACTTATGCCCATGATGATTCTAGTGGTAACAAAATAGAGGCAAATATTATTGAAGGGATTGAAACTATTTTAACTCTCTATTATAACCAACTAAAATACGGGGTAGATGTAATCCGAAATTATGACGATTCCTTGCCTGCTACTCTTTGCTATCCCGACCAACTTAATCAAGTTTGGACGAACTTGATTCACAATAGCATTCAAGCTATGGAGAGTAAGGGAACTTTAACCATTGATGTTAGAAAGCAGGATGATCAGATAAAAGTCAGTTTCACTGATAGTGGTAAAGGAATTCCCCCAGAGGTTATACCGAAAATATTTCAGCCTTTTTTTACGACTAAACCCCCTGGAGAAGGGAGTGGTTTAGGACTAGATATTGTCAAGAAGATTGTGGATAAACATCAGGGTCAGATTTTGGTGGAGTCGGTGCCAGGAAAGACGACTTTTACAGTAGTGTTGCCGATCGAGCTGCTCTCAGAGTAATATCCTAAATCCTATAACGCTGCGCTTTAACTATTAAATTAGAATATTAACCTATCTTCCTGAATTGTCAAGTACTTTACCGAAAATTACTGAATATTTTAATTACTAGAGAGACTAATTGGTTGGAGCCCAAGATAGTAACTGGCAGTTTAACTAAAACTTAAATAATTATTAATGTCAATTACCCTATCCCTATGTTGTTTACTAAGTTTCGCAAAAATTGTCAAGTCCTTGTCTTAATGCGTCGCTTATTTAAAATTACTGAATCCTTTACTCCATCTATGATTTAGAACTATGACTATAAAAAATAGTTAAAATTTATTACTTATTTGCTTGAAGATTTGTTACTTATTTGGTTAAGGTTATGTCTTCTTTCTATAAGTCTGTGTATAATAATTTATTGGTTGGCTGAAGTTAACAAAACTGAAGCTAACTGACATTTAAATTTACTGATTTTTAGATGAGCTTTAGAGGTCTAGTTATAACATTGCTTAGCCTCTGAATATTGCTCTATGAAATCTAAATTTAAACTTAAATGTCCTAGGAGTAGACCACACCAAAAAAGGTTAGATAAGGATAACCTAAAAATTAAAATGATGCAAAAATTATTGCAAAAGCTCAAGACAGCAACAGTCATCGCACTGATCAGTGTTTTTGTTCTGTTAAGTTCTGGATGGACTAGCACCGCAGTTGCTCAAAACCCTATGGATCAGCTCGTAACGGGCTATGTATCTAAAGTAAATGTCGCCGATCTGGGCCAAGCCATCTTCTTTTACGAGGAGCTTTTGGGCATGGAACGGGATACTTCTGAGGATACAGACCGTTGGACGCAGTTCTTTTACCCCAACGTGCCTGACACAAAAATTGGCGTCTACGAAGGCCAACCTACAGGAACGGGAGAAGCAGCACTAACACTAGTTGTAGCACATATAGAGTTCGCTAGGGATGTCCTCATCTCTCAAGGGATTGAGGTGTCACCGATTCAAGATGTTGGTGAAGGAGTTCTATTAGCATTCTTTAAGGATTTTGATGGCAACAGCTTAACTCTTCGCGAGAACCGGTGGTTCTAGTTGATATTGACTTTTGAGTAAGTGTTTATAAGGTCAATCTAATCACTGCTTAAGTCACAGAATATTGGTGGGTTACGGCAGATAGCTCTGTTCAAAAACGCCGATTAGCGAGCCTTTTGATGGTGCGTTACGGTGCGGACTATCCCAACGCTGGCTACCGTAAAAATAAGGACAAGTCCGCCCCTAACGCACCACTAGCAACTTCAAACAACGGCTATCTTCACCCAACTATTTTCAAATAAAGCGTTTCGCTCAAATTTCGGATGAATCCGAACAATATAAATAGACTTCTGATCACTAGCAGATGTTCTATGTTCAGCTTCAGTAATTTTGTACCAATCTAGAGCAAAGCATTCACGGCTGTACAAGCTGTAGTAAATGTCATGGGTTGTTAACAGAGATGGTACTAGTGTAAATTGAATAGATTCTCCATTTTTGAAGGCACCATAGTAAAATTTTGTTTCTGGATTAGGTACCGGTAAGAAAACTTTTTTAACAAATGCCTGGGGTAACCATTGTTTAAAGCGCAACAGGTTGAAAACATAATAATTTAACCAAACATGAAGCCAATTTTTTCGTTTAATTAGGTCACGGTAAAAGCTGTTGATATCAGTAGGGGCGTTAATTTGCTTGGCATCTACGACTTTAACGCCATCTGCTTTAACAGTAGGTTGCTCTACTGTGTCTGACCAGTGATAATACCGCAAACCTAATAAGTATTTACCTGGTTTCAAGCTCACGGATTCCCATTGGTTGTCTCGGGATACGGTGAGGGAGCTGATATTAGTGATGGTTTCAAAATCTGGTAGACTGTAAACTACTAATGTCCAAGATTGGGCTGATTGTTTAGCTGCACTCGCATCAAAGCTTATTACTTCTTTAACTTCAATCGGTCCAACTAGAGAAATAATAGCGTGAAGATTCCAACGAGCTCGACTCATTGCCCAAATTAATTTGATGGGCTTTTTGAAAAACTCGGCTGAAAGGAGTTGCCACTGGAGATTTTCAGTGTTTTTTTTGGAGGTAAAGTATCCCCCTATGGTTTGCATCACAAATCTTAGGATGCGGGAAAATATGAAGGAGAGTATGGATAAGGGGATTTCCCAGAAAAGCTCTATATTAGTCATTTTTTAGTATAGCGGAGGGAGCAGGAATCTGAGGCCGTAGGCCACGCTACGGGAACGGAGCAGGCAATAGGCATGCTAGCAATAGGTAATAGGCAATAGGGAACAAATAATCTGTACCTCATAGCTATGATAAACGCTATATTTGGGAATTGGTATTGTTAAGTTTACCTGTTACCTTTTCCCTTTTACTTGTTACCTTGTCACTTTTTAATTTTTCAGTTTTAATCCGTTGTTGGCGATAATTGCAACTATAGCATCTGGTGCATCAACATGGAGGTTATGTCCTCCTGATAGTTTTACTGTTTTAGCATGAGGTATGGCAGCTTGTTGTAAGGCTAGGTCTTCGGCTCGGTTAAAGTTACTATTATTGCCATAAACTAAGGTAGTGGGAGCTTTAATTTGACTCAGTAGCTGTGTGTATTTATTTCGATTAAACGCTGTTCCACTTAAACCAATTCCCGTACGAACTTGCAGTCTTGGATCCCAGCGCCAACGTACACCACCGTCACAAGGTTCGGTAAGTCGCTGAGCATGTTTTAAAGCCAATTCTTCAGAGAGGTTGGGGGTTAAGCGGCGCAGACGATTAGCAGCAGCTTCGATATTCCCAAAGACCTGGTGTTGGGGTGGGGAAGCGAGATAATCTAGGTGGGTTGCTATTTGTTGAGCTGTTTGATCGTCCTTCTGTTCTCCTGGTAGCACCGGCTCCAGCAATAGTAATGATTTGACCTTTTCGGGTCTGACACTGGCAAAGGTGGCAGCAACCACAGCCCCCATGGAATGACCCACTAGAATAAATGGCTGCTCTGTCAGAGCTTTTGCGATCGCATCTAAATCCCCTAAGTAGTCGATTAATTGATAAGACCCTCCCATACCCACATGCTGGGAACGTCCATGGCCTCGCTGGTCAGGTGCAACGACTCGATATCCCATACCTGCTAAGGGACGGGCAATTTCTTCCCAAGCCGCTCCATGTTCTAAAATACCATGGACACATAAGATTAATTCTCCATCCGCCGGACCCCAACTACACATACAAAGCTGTAAACCCCGCACGTCTATATAAGACTCCTGCATCGGTTCAAGTTCTTCGCTTAGCGTGGCCTTTTGGCCAAGGTTAGCTGGTTGGGCTGAAGGTTCAACCTGTAACGGCAATTGATAATCCAACCCTGTCGCTACCTCTTCCGCAAAATTCCCCAAAGGCCGGGGCAGCTGGATTTGCCGCCAAACCTCTGCCAAAGCCGAATCAATTTGGTTATGGTTGCGGAAATTTGGGTCATCCACCGGTAGGGATTGGGGATGAACTCCATCGGTCATCCGCTGCCCTTGATAGGGTTCTAAAACCGCCTCATCAAAAGTAATATCGAGAAACTCACACAACCTTGCCATTACCTTAGCAGGTTGCTTGACGAGTTCCTCGTAATACACTAAATGATGATTGGATGGTGCAATTTCCTGGAAGAAGTCTAGGATATTACGGTTACAGGTTGTCCAAACTTCCTCCGCTAGCCAATAAGGGTCTACCTCATCAATACCAAAGATTTTATCCATCCGATTTTTCACGAACGAATCAATTACAGCATAGGGATGACGTACTAGATGAATATACTTAGCTTCTTCAAATAAATCTTCCGCGTGCCGTAGGGTTTCCAGACTGCCAGCATAGGTAGGAGACTTATCCACAAGCATACGTTGACCCGTTAGTTCCTGTAACCTGCCATAAACCTTCTGAATTGACCAGTCTTGCTGGGTTATCTCCTCCACCATTGTTGTACTGGCTTGGGCATCTAGGTTCATAATTTCCATGAAAGCTCGCGCTAACCCTTCTCCTAAGTGAGTTGAACCTAGGGATTGATTGCGTTCAGCCATGGTATCAAAGGGCAATAGGTGTAATTCTGGTGGACAGAATAAATCCCGATGACCAGCTAGCATCACCCGCAGTAAGGTGGAGCCTGAACGAGGGCTACAGAGCAAAAACACCATGCTCCGATTGCGCTGGGTGGGTTTGGTAAATTTGCGTTCGCTATTGTTATTCCATGCCCAAGGATTAGCCCAATTCTTAATATCTGAGAGACTAGTAGTGGTCAATGAGGTTTGGGTTGGCTGGGGCTGATGAAGCCGCTCGATCTCCAAAGCCAAGTACTCAGCTAGAGCCGTAATCGTTGGTCGCTCATAAAACTCCCTAGGATAAAGCGTTATCTTCAGGTCTTTCTTACAGGCATTGAGTACTTCTACAATCATTAAGGAATCAGCACCCAAATCCATCAGGTTGCTCGACCCCGAGATTTTCCGACTTATCCCTAAAGCCTTAGCAATCTGTTGATTAAGGTAATCTTTTAATAACTCTTCCCGTTGGGTTGTTGTCCTGGCGAGCAGTTGATCAAAAATCCCAGAATTGTCGTTTTCCCCATCCCCCTGAGGCGGTAGTGTTTCTGTGATTACTTCTGATAGGAATAACGGTAACTCTACCGGTAGTCGTTCTTTTAACTTTGACCACTCCACCGGTAATACCCCCACCTGAGCCCCATCTTGTGCCAAAAGTTGTTCGAGTATCTGTAATCCCTGTGGTGCTTGAATCGGCTCTATGCCCAGCATTGCCATCCGTTTACCGACGCCAGCGGCTAAACCCATCTCAGCCCAAGGCCCCCAATTAATACTTAAAGCGCTTGCACCTTGCCCTTGTCGATAATGGCTGAGGCTATCTAAAAATCCGTTAGCTGCGGAATAGTTTCCTTGACCAGGGGTACCTAAGATAGAAGTAGCGGAGGAAAATAGTACAAATAACTCTAGGGCTATATCCTGAGTCAACCGGTGTAAATTCCAGGCTCCCTCAACTTTCGGTTTCATCACCTTCGCAAATTTTGCCCAATCTTGATGCAGCAGCACCCCATCCTCTAGGACCCCTGCACCATGGATAATTCCTTTGAGGGGGGGTAGGGAAACCTGAATTCTCTGGAGACAGTCCCTAACTTGTGCTTCCTGGGATACATCTACTTGCTCAAGGACTACCATCACACCTTGTTCTTCTAATTTCCCAATTATTTCTGAGGCCCTAGAATTTGGTTGGCTTCGTCCTACCAGGACTAAATACCTTGCCCCCTTATCTACCATCCATTCAGCTACCTTTAATCCCAGTGACCCCAAACCACCAGTGATTAAGTAGGTGCTATCTGGTTTTAGCTGCAATGGTAAAGCGGGGGGTTGGGATTGTTGCTGTTGATGAATCAGGCGAGGTACATAAGCTTGTCCATCCCTCAAAGCAATTTGGTTTTCTCCCTGTGGCTGTAATATCTGGTTGAGCAGCATTAATGATTGCTCTTGGTAGTGCTGCTCATTCCCATCCCTTGGTTCTAGGTCTATTATTCCTCCCCACAGTTCTGGATGTTCTTGGGCAATAACTGCCCCTAAACCCCATAGGGGAGACTGGGCAATCTGTAGGGATTTTTTCGTCTTACCTTTTTTCTCTAATGCTACGGGTTGTGTGCCCTCGGTAACTAACCACAGACGAGGGGATTTAGCTAATTCTGCTTTGACTAACCCTTGCAGCAGATGCAAGACACTACCACAACCGTTTTCTAAAGTGGCGTCTAGGGGAAATGTTTGGAATCGGTCCAGTGCGGGAGTATCTAAACTCCACATATGAACCACAATCACAGATGTTGCGTTTAGAGATTCGACTTCTTGATCTAACAGACGCTGAAAGTGTTGCGGTTGTGCTGGGTTAATTTGATAATGGTTTGCTTGTAATTGTTCATAGCTTGAGCCAGGGGAAATTAGCAAAATCCGGTCGGGTGTTGCTTCCAGCTGCTGTTGAACTAAGGTTTCTCCAAATGTTTCTCCAAAGCCCCCTTTATCGGCAAAAATCAACCAAGTTGTACTAGATCTAGATATATCAGTAGATTCATTTGATGTATCTACATCCTTGGGTCGCCATGCTATCTCATACAAGCAATCCCGATAGGAGGGAGTGGAGAGTTGACCATAGGAAATCGGGGATAATGGTTTTACTGAAGTGGTATCTAGCCAATACCGTTGCCGTTCAAACGGATAAGTGGGTAGGGAAACTAGACGACCGGGGTGATGCTGATGGAATCTTCCCCAGTCTACTGATGCGCCATGTTTATATAGGCTTGCCAAACTTTCCAGCATTTGCTGACTATCTGGTTTTCCTGGGCGCAAACTGGGTATAGCTGTGAGCTTTCCTTTCGGTAAACACGCTTTGCCCATTCCCAATAGGCTAGGCTTCGGTCCTACTTCCACACACAGATGATAACCCTCTTGATAAAGGGTTTCCATGCTCTGGTAAAATTTCACGGACCCACGCACATGGTCACACCAATACTCGATCGTAGCTATCTCAGCAGTTGCTAATTGTCCAGTTACATTCGAGATTATCTTTATTTGCGGGGGATGTAGGGATATTTCCGATAATACCTGGGCAAAATCTGCCACCATTGGTTCCATGAGGGCAGAATGGAAGGCATGAGAGACCGGCAACTTTAGTGATTTGACCTTTTGAGAGCGTAGTCGGGCTATAACTGTTTGAACGGCCTGACTTTCCCCAGAAATCACAATATTTTCCGGACCGTTAATGGCAGCGATTGAGACTTTGTCGGATAGGGATTGAATTGCCTCAGTGACCTGTTGCTCATTGGTCAAAACCACTGCCATTTCACCACCTTCTGGCAACTGTTGCATCAAACGCGCTCTTTGGGCAATTAGCTTTAGCCCATCTTCTAAGCTAAAGACTCCTGCTAGAGTTGCTGCCACATATTCCCCAACACTATGACCCATCACCACAGTTGGTTCGATTCCCCAAGACCGCCATAACTGAGCCAGGGAGTATTCTAGAGCAAATAATGCCGGTTGGGTGTAGGCCGTTTGATTTAATAATGTTGAGTTGTCACTGTTGTCGCTAAAGATTTCCGGATAGAGGACATCCAGTAACGGCTGTTCTAAATAGGTTTGCAGAATTTCGGCGCATTGGTCGAGAGTAGCCCGAAAGATTGGTTGGGTTTCGTAGAGTTGCCTTCCCATACCACTATACTGAGAGCCTTGACCGGTAAAGAGGAAAACGATTTCGGGGGGAGTAGGGCTATTTTGTGCTATTTTCTCCGAAATCGTTTCGCTTTCTGTCAACTTGGTCAGTTGTTGCTGCAACTTGTCAGTGGATTTAACTAGGAGGGCTAGACGATAGTTAAAATGCGATCGCCCTTTATTGCTGGTCAAACAAATATCTGCCAGTGTCCTTGATGGCTCAGATGCTATTAAGTCTATGTATCGCTTTCCTAGGGTTTGCAGGGCGGTTGCTGTTTTCGCAGACAAGGTAAATAGATGATAGTTTTCACCTTGATCGTTTTGAGCTTGATAATTTTGGTCTCTATCATTACTTGTCGCTTTTGTCAATTCTGGCGCTCCTTGTAGCACCACATGAGCATTGGTTCCTCCAAAACCGAAAGAACTTACACCAGCAAATGGGGGAATAACATCCCATGGCCAAGGCTCCCCTTGCTGCTGTACTCGCAGGGAGAGTTGATCAAAGGGAATGTGGGGATTTGGCTCAAGGAAATGGAGGCTGGGTAAAAGTTCTTGGTGCTTGAGGGATAGAGCGACTTTGATCAAACTAGCAATACCAGCAGCAGCTTCTAGATGACCGATATTAGATTTGACCGAGCCAATCGCAACAGGATTGTTGGTAGCGTTGTTATCAGAGTTATTATCAGAGTTGTGGTCAGAGGGTTCTCGTTTTAGGACATTTCCCAAAGCCATCGCTTCAATCGGGTCTCCCAGTAGGGTTCCGGTGCCATGGGTTTCTACATATTGCACATCTGACGGTGAAATTCCAGCTTGCTGGTAGGCCGAGACTAGAACAGCTTCCTGAGCGTCTCGATTGGGAGCAGTTAGCCCATTAGTGCGCCCATCTTGGTTAACGGCACTGCCTCGAATCACAGCATAAATTGGATCTTTATCGATCAGGGCTTTGGATAGGGGCTTTACTACTATCACCCCAGCCCCCTCGCCCCTGACAAAGCCATTGGCACGGGAATCAAATGCTTTACAGCGACCATCAGGAGATAAAGCCGTTAACTTACTTAACCCAACCGTCACCACTGGGGTTAGCATCAAATTCACTCCCCCTGCTAGGGCTAGGGTTGACTCACCATTCCAGATACTCTGACAAGCCAAATGAACAGCCACTAGGGATGAGGAGCAAGCCGTATCAACCGTTAGACTTGGCCCTTTGAAATTCAGTAGGTAGGAAATGCGATTAGCTGCCATAGTGGAAGCTACACCAGTATTGGTATATGTATCCACCACCTCTGGACTTTGGAGAAGCAGCTGACCATAATCATGAGTAGAAATGCCAACAAAGACCCCCGTTTGGCTACCACTGAGTTGACTAGGCACTTGGCCTGCATCCTCTAGTGCTTCCCAAATTACTTCCAACAGTAGTCGCTGCTGGGGGTCGATATAGGTAGCTTCCCGAGGAGCAATGCCAAAGAATTCTGGATCGAATTTATCAACATGCGCCAGGAAACCACCATAACGACAATACATTTTGCCTGGTGCTGTGGGGTCCTTGTCGTAAAATCTCTCGATATCCCAACGCTCTGGTGGCACTTCAGTAATAGCATCGACACCATTTTTGAGCAGTTGCCAGAATGATTTTGGGGAAGAGGCACCTGGAAAGCGGCAGCCAATCCCGATAATAGCAATAGGTTCTTTTAAGCCTTTCCTCTTTTGCAGCTGCAATTCAAGAAGGGCGCGTTTTTCCGGGGAGAGATTGGCAATCCGCTTAGCAATATCATCCACTGGCAACATAGATCGAAACATAGATCTAGGAACTATTTGATGGGTTTTCCCAGAATTTCTTGGATTTGTGCTTCTGAGAGCATTTCCAACTCAGCTAAGAGTTGGTCTACCTCTTGATCACCACTGGAGGCAATCGATTTAACCGTTACGGGTGAACGATAAAAGGGAATCGAGGTGAACTGATCCAGATTCTGGAACTGTGCCTCCCATAATTGTTGCATCTCACTACCTGCACTCGAAACTCTCGGTTCGATTTTTCTTGGGCTTTGCCCCTGGTTTGAGTTACTTTGTTGACTTACTGTGGCCAGATATTGGGCAAGAGATTCGATATTGGGATAATCATAAGCCAGTGTAGGAGACAGAGGCACCCCTAACCATTCTTCGAGATCATCAGCTAGTTCGACGGCTGTTACTGAATCTAGACCATAATCAGCAAAAGACTTGCTGATGTTAATAGACTTGGCAGGAAGTTTTGTTTCTCGGGCTAGCCAATCTATTATCCACTTTTTAAGTGTATGGGGGGTTTGCGCTTTGCCGATAGTATTAGTTGTGGGTTTTTTTTCTGGTTTGGTTGGGGCAATGGTTGGGTGTGCGCCTAAGCTCCATTGCCCTACAACTCTCAAGCTATTGTTTAGAAATCCAGCTCGACAAGCATGGCGCTGTACTTTGCCGCTGGATGTCTTGGGAATACTATTGGTCTTGAGCAATAACACAGCATAGACTTGAAGTTGATACTCTAGGGAGACTGCACTGCGGATTGCTTCAACCACTTCATCTACATCTAGTTTCCGCAGGTAATTCCTGGAGACTTCTTGGACAATCACCAATTGCTCACGCTCTTCGACTTCCACAGAAAAAGCTGCGCCATAGGCAGGGCGAAGAGCAGGATGACTCTTTTCCGCCGTCAATTCTATATCTTGGGGATAATGGTTGCGACCCCGGATAATAATTAAATCCTTCAGACGACCTGTTACAAACAACTCGCCATCCTGGATAAATCCTAAATCACCACTACGCAGCCATGGACCTAAACCAGTATCAGCTAGATAGGCATTAAAGGTTTTTTCCGTCACCTCTGGTTGATTCCAATAGCCTTCAGCAACACTTGAACCTTTTACCCAAATCTCTCCGACGGCACCGGCTTCAACTTGGGTGAGGGATTGGGGGTGTGCGATCGCAATTTTTTGATTTAACCAACTGCCCCCACATCCGACCAGCATTCGAGTCTGATCATTACCATTAAACTTGTTACCATTAGACTGATTAAGAAGATTTTCTGGCACGGGAACCACTCGATTTTGTTCAAGAGCTTCCCCTTCAAATTCCCTTACCACTGGAGGTTGTTTTTTGATGCCTCCAGTGACTAATAATGTGTTTTCTGCCATGCCATAACAGGGGTAGAATGCTTCCCGACGGAAGCCACAAGGGGCAAATTTGTGAGCAAATCGGTCTAATGTGGATGCTCGAACCGGCTCAGCACCGGTAAAGGCAATTTGCCAGCTGCTCAGGTCAAGGGTTTCTAATTGCTTAGCCGTAATTTTATGTACACACAGCTCATAGGCAAAATTCGGAGCACCACTGGTAGTCACCTGGTATTTGGAGATTGCTTTTAGCCAGCGGTAAGGCTTGCGGAGGAAATCTACTGGAGCTATCAGGATCATCGGAAAACCGACATAAAGGGGTTGTAGGATGCCGCCAATCAGTCCCATATCATGGTAAGCAGGTAACCACGAGAATCCTCTGCTTTGGGGTGTATCTTGGAAACACCGATTAATCAAAGCTGAGTTGGATAACAAATTCCCGTGGCTAACCATTACTCCTTTGGGCTTACCTGTTGATCCAGAGGTGTACTGTATAAAAGCCAGGGTCTTTTCGTTACAGTCCGGGTGCTGCCAATCTGATTCATGGTTCGTAGGTTGCTTGTGGGGAGGTATCCCCACACCCCTCGTCTTGTCAGTAGCCAGCCACTTCAGTTGCTTATTGGCGCGCGGGCCACCCGCGAGAGCACTGGCTGGATTTTTAGCTAGCTGAGTCTTTATTTTCTTTAATAGAGGGGTAGTAGTGAGGGCAAATTTGGCCTGAGCATCTGCCACAATTGCCTCTAGCCTGAACAAATTTTGATTGGAGCGGGGTGGATAAGCAGGAACCGCTATAACTCCTGCATACAAACAGCCGAAGAAAGCTGTGATAAACTCTAAACCTGGTGGATAGAGTAGCAAGGCTCGCTCCCCTTTTGCGTTCTGGTGTAGAAGCTCCGATGCGATCGCTTGGGCGTGGTTGTCTAACTGTTGATGGGTTAGGTAGCGGTCTGAGGTTTCCCCGTTCAGTAGAAATTTATAGATGATCTGATCCGGTTGGTGTGTTGCTCGGTAACGTAGCAGGTCTACTAAGGTAGAAAATTTTGGTATATTCTCGCTCATGTCATCTAAACTGTCTTTCATGCCTGCACGCCTTATCTTCACAGCCAAATCGTCGTTCATCCCCTGATCGATAGATTTATTAAGTCTTTTTCTAGACTACAACAATCGTTTATTATCCATTACTATGGGCATTATTGGCCAATAAGTGATTAATTACCAATTCCCCCTAGTGATTAGTCCTAAGCATTCAGCTTAAGCGCTACGGGCACGCTACTTGAGGTGCATTCAGCTGCGCATTCGCTGATAGCTTAAGTTTCGGTCATAACTTTCATGCGAATTAGCTGCTCTCCACTCTCGTCCAAAGGAACTTCAATCACGTCACCCGCTAGACGATCCATACAGGTCAGCAGCAATCGCAAGTGGGGAGTACTTGACCCGGTATCTACATACAATCGGTCTGACAGACTACCTAAACGCTTCCAGGTGGTATAGAGTTTGCCAACAACCTGTTCTAGGGCCAAGGCTTGTTTCACTAAATCAGCAGCAGTGTTTAAACAATCAAGTCGTAGCGCTTCATCTAAAGCTAGTTCCATATCCAAGGATGTGTGATTGATAGCTTGGACTTGGGCAGATGCATCTAAATACTTGGCTAAGCAACGGGCATCTGAGGTCACATGTTTAACAGTGTCCACATCTGGATTAGTAGCAATTGCTTCTTGTAATGGAATCAGGTGGATTTCTGGCAGCTTTTCCATCTCTTTGACCAATGGGGCCAGATAACTGGATGGGAGACCCCCTTCAGCGGATTTTTCTTTAACTTCCTCTGGTAGTAATTCTGAGGACATGGCAGTCCATTGATCAGACATCTGTTTGACCTCCCGGCGAGTGATGCGATCGCCTTGTTGAGCTAGTTCTGTCACCATTTGCTGGACTTCCGGAGCCGACTTAGCTGTTTCCACAAATGCCCGTTTACTGAAGTTATTAATGGCATCATGACTAAGCTGACCCTCGATTAACAGAGTATCGGCACTGTTAGCTAGTTCAATTAGGGAGTAAGCCTGACTTTTGCCAATTTCCCGACTTTTGAGCCAATTTAAAAATCCAGCTCCCCTTCCTTCACCGCCTTTTTTCTCCCGGTCTCTTACTACTCGTAGAATCCGTCCCCGCCAGATATCGGTCTGTAGGTCAAAGCGATCGCATACTCGCCAAGCGTGATCTACTAGCTGTTCAAAGTCAGTTTCCTGAATTTCCTCATCCTCTGGATCCGGGAGTTGGAAATCCAGATCCATGGGTTCGTTGAGCAGAGCAGCTAGTTCGGCGGTAGAGTCAGGCACTTGCACCATAGGGAAAGATTATCCAGTCACGGTAAAAACGATTATTGCACGGTTTACAAATTATAAAACTGCACGCTACCCCTAGATGAGTCTGACTTGATTATCTGGCATCATGCACCAGATGTATAGGTTATTAGTCGTCAGTCATTAGTTTGGTTGCTTTTCAGAGCCAGGTGTGACCGTAAACTTATTAACTGGCATTTAATGCGATCGCACAACTAGTCTGGAATCTTCTAGGCTACTCAATCACGAAAAATTTTACGCCATAACTGGATTTATCAAGCCTGGAAAAAATTTCTTATAATCCTTACTAATTAGTAGTTTTTTTGTTTTATTTTATGATTAATTAGTTTTTGGCGTTCCATTTTTAAATTTTACAAAAAAAACTAAACACTATTTAAATAAATTGACATAAATCATTCAATATTAATCGTTTAATTATAACATTATTTTAATTTTATAGCAACATATATAAAACCAAAGTAATGTTATTATATCGTTCCCTAGTAAGCCTGAGGTAAATTTAATTTTTTTTTATTTCCTACTCCCTACTCCCTACTCCCTACTCCCTAAAAACCAGTACAAAATACCCTCACCTACATGTACTTTTATTAAGTCTGAGATAATCGGGAACAAAGGTGGTAAATTATAGCCAACACAGCCAAAGTATCACAGGTGCATCAAGATGGATCAAAAGAAAACTACCGACAATAAATTAATTCCAGGAAGCTTGGCATTAGGATTTGCTTTACTGATTGGTGCTGCCTGGTGGGTCACTAGCTCTAACTCTCGCTCCTTGCAATTGAACCGTATTAGTACTCCGCCTATAGAAGATGTCAACTCTTCTACTACATCTTCTACTACAACAGAGAATGCAAGCGAGAATGCTGATGCTCAAACAAACCTTAACCTTGAGGGATTAGGGGATACCGACCGTGGTTATTCAATCCTCAGTAGTGCTAATTTCCGAGACGCTCTGGTTAAGCGGGGGATTGGTTTCAATTATGCTCAAGAGTTAGACCAGGAAGCTCGTTCAGCAGCTCTTGGTAAGGAACAAGCTGATCTGATTGGCACTAGCTTAGACCAATTCCTGACTCACAAGCCTAAGGGAAAAATTGTTGCTCTGTTGAACCGAACAGAGCAAACAGATGGTACTCAACCCAACTTAGATGTAGTAGTGGCCTCTGAGCGTATCCTGAAATCCAATCCCAAAGAGATACAAGATTTTGTAGAAACATACTACGACCAGGTAGAGAAAGGTAATCTCACAGATCGAGAAACTGCTGGTAAGGGGATGGAGTTTTTTACAGCAGCTGAGGCCAAAGATTGGATGAAATCAGGAACTTTGGCAACAAGAATAGGGGAAACTGCGGGAGTGTTGGCAGCTTCCGGTAAGGCAACAGATGTTCCTGTTGATACCACAGAACTGTTTACCGCTAACTATCTTCCCCCAACAGCTGAGCCAACTATAGCTACAACCCCTCCTACTGATCAGAATCTGTCGGAAGTTGCGGCTCAACCTCAGGTAGCTGATTCTACTCAAGCCGATCAAGCTCAGGAATCAGAACCGGAAAAAACCGTTCTTGAAGCAGAACAAAAACCTGATTCTACAGCGACTCAAGTAGCTGAGGCAGATAATAACACTCAGGCTTCAGTTCCAGGAAAAGCTGAGGAAAAGCCGGAAGTTGCGGCTCAAGTTGAGGATTCCTCTAACACTGAAGCCGATCAAGCTCAGGAATCAGAACCAGAAAAAACCGTTCTTGAAGCAGAACAAAAACCTGACTCTAGCGCCACTCAAGTGGCTGAGGCAGATGATAAAGCCAAGGAATCGCAAGCAGAACAAAAATCGGACTCTACAGACACTCAAGTGGCAGAGACAGAGGGACAAAACCCCCAGCCCCTAACTAACTTAGAAGTTTTAGGTGAAGTCAAGTTTGCCAAGGCTTCGTTTCAATTAAGTCCCCAGGAGCAGCAAAAGCTCACTGATTTGGCAGAGGCAATTCAGAAATTTAGCCCCAGTAGTGTCGTTGTCAAGGTGCAAGGTCATACCTCCCGTACTGGCAATCCTGAATCTAACCAGGAACTCTCTCAAGCCAGAGCTCAAGAGGTAGTGAACTATCTCAAAAGCAAGTATCCCTCCCATCAATTCGTTGTGGAAGGATTAGGTTTCTCCGAACCCCGACCTGGTACTGACCCGACTTCTCCAGTTAACCAACGTACTGTGATTAGTTTGGCACCGATTCAATCTGGAAATTAGTCACCGATCAAGGCGTTGCTCAATTGTGGAAGAATTAAGGGTAATTGGTAATTGGTAATTGGTAATCGGTAATCGGTAATCGGTAATCAGTAATTGGTAACTTGCTCAACTATAGTTGATATGATTCTGATATTGAGCAACGCCGAAGCGACCTGGTTAATTACTGTACATTGCCCTTTTATTAATTGGTGAATCGACTTTCTCAACCACAACCGACAGATAGTGATCAATCTCGATGGCATGGCAGCCTTGAATTACGCTTTGCCTTAGCCCATGGAAAAACTCAACCTATTCACACCTACGCCAAAGCTCCCTTGAAGGTACAGCGACCGTTCTATCCAGAAGGGCTAGGGGTTTGTCACACTGTGTACTTCATACCGCTGGAGGAATGGTAGCAGGGGACAGGTTGTCTCAAGATATCCATCTCGAATCGGGGACTCATGCTTTAATCAC
>NZ_JAAHHS010000014.1 GCF_010692395.1 Moorena sp. SIO3H5 | reverse complement strand
GTTTCAACTTCAACCAGTCCGTAATTGATTCTCAGGGTCGTGTAATCGGAACCTGGGCTGACGTAATCAACCGCGCTAACTTAGGTATGGAAGTAATGCACGAGCGTAACGCTCACAACTTCCCCTTAGACTTAGCTGCTGGTGAGTCTGCTCCCGTTGCTTTAACTGCTCCTGCAATCAACGGTTAATAAATCTAAACAGTGGCGATTGTGATTAATCGCTTCTGTTAAATAATCAAAAACGCCTTCCAGTCATGGGGGGCGTTTTTTGTCGTGGTGGGATTTTGCAAAAAAGCGATGCTAAATCAGGGGGAATAAGGAAGAACTGTGCGCGGTTTTGGTAGGAAAAAATTGTATATACCAGCATAAAGGTATATGATTAATAGTATTGTAAAAATATAAGTATTAAAAATATCTTTGCAAGCTGAGCACAACATCCTAATGCACCCCTTCCACATGCTAGGTGTAGCTGGTGTATTCGGTGGTTCCTTGTTCTCCGCTATGCACGGTTCTCTTGTGACTTCCTCCTTGGTTCGTGAGACCACTGAGACTGAGTCCCAGAACTATGGTTACAAGTTTGGTCAGGAAGAAGAGACTTACAACATTGTTGCTGCACACGGTTACTTCGGCCGTTTGATCTTCCAGTACGCTTCCTTTAACAACAGCCGTTCCTTGCACTTCTTCTTGGGTGCATGGCCTGTAGTCGGTATCTGGTTCACTGCACTAGGTATCTCCACTATGGCGTTCAACCTGAACGGATTCAACTTCAACCAGTCCATCATCGACTCTCAGGGTCGTGTTGTTAGCACTTGGGCTGACGTAATCAACCGTGCCAACCTAGGTATGGAAGTAATGCATGAGCGTAACGCTCACAACTTCCCTCTAGACTTGGCTGCTGGTGAAGCTGCGCCTGTTGCCATGGTTGCACCTGAAATCAACGCATAGTCGTTTTGCACTCTGAAGCTGACACTTCAGCCTCCTTATCCTTTTTTGAGCAACTGCGGATTGTATTCAGTAACCAGCCTTTTCTCTATGTGATTGGTATTTACCTGTGTTCCTGGTTAGGTGTCCAGTTAATCGGTTCTATCCTGCTTTACTTCGTAGTCAATTGGATGGGATTGCCCGAGTCTACCTTTCCCTATGTCGCCCTTGCGGTTCAAGGTACTGCGTTATTAATGCTGTTTTTCTGGAAGATGGTCAGTCAGCGATTGGGCAAAAAAACCGCTTACTTTATGGGCACTAGTGTCTGGATTATCGCTCAAGTTGGTATATTTTTGCTACAACCTGGTCAAGTTGCCTTAATGTACTGTTTAGCTGTTATGGCTGGTTTTGGGGTTTCTGTGGCTTATCTCATCCCCTGGTCCATGGTGCCGGATGTGATTGAACTCGATGAATTGACAACAGGTCAGCGTCGGGAAGGGATATTTTATGGCTTCATGGTTTTGCTGCAAAAATTTGGTTTAGCCCTAGGGCTGTTTTTAGTCGGTATTGCCCTAGAGTGGTCAGGATTCATCTCATCTACTGCTGGGCAACCAGTCCCCACCCAACCCGATTCCGCACTGCTAGCCATCCGTATCGCTATTGGGCCACTGCCAACTCTATTCTTGATTGGTGGTATTGTACTTGCTTACTTCTATCCCATCACCAAGGAATTTCATGCCCAAATTCTCTTGCAGCTAAGAGAGCGTGATCAAGCTACTAGGCAAGGGGAATAGGAATTGATCAGTTCTGTTGAAGATCTAGTTTGACTCAGGAGTAGTTTTCTAAAAATAGGCATGGGTCAGCCTGGGGTTAATGTGCCAATCAATGGCAATCAATGATGAAAAAGGTAGATGCGTCATGGCTTGAGTCGTAGCAATTACAATTACCAGCTTGGCGCTTAGCTTAAGACGCCTGCCATTCCAATTCAGGCAGACTCTCCCAGGCTTGGACAACTAAGTCATTGAGTAATACTCTTTGTGAGTGATCAAGCCAATCGTCTTCTGCTAAGACTTCGGCAGTTAAATCGTCAAGAGACTGTCCCTCTTGACGGGCAATTTGAATGACACCAGCAATCGCCATTACCACCAGTTCTTCATCAACTGGTTGCTGACGTAGGGCGACTATTTCTTGTGGACTAGCTGGAATGGGATAATTCATACCTAACAAACAAGGGCACCCTTGACTATAACTAAACTGAAATCAATGTAAAGTATTTTTACGAATATTAAACAAGTCGATACTTGGAAGCTTAGCGTATTTTCAGCATTGATTACCTCCGTCTCTCCTCTTAATGACATTTGTGATCACATAACCCCTATGAAAGAGATTCTGTACGTAGAAATCCCTACACCAGACACCAAGACTGTGTGCCAATGGTTGCAACAGGAATGGCAACCTAAGGTCGGGGATAAGATAATCACGCCAGATGGTATCCGTCTGCAATGGGAGACTACTCCTGATGAGAATTCTAATCACAAGACTACAGTTGCCCTATCTTTGATTCCAGAAATCTCGATTTTTGTGTGGTCTGTGCAGCGAACCACCTACCTCAAAGCTTTTCGTTGGTCCGAAAAGCCCCTGAGCGGCGAAACGCTAATTCTAAGACAGCTGACCCATAGTCTTCGGGATCAATTCCCTTACCACTATCCAGAACCACCGGATGTAGAGTTATCGGAGCAATCCATCTTTGAAGCATTAGCACCCTATTATCCTCAGACTGTGCACTTTTTCCGGAAAATGCCTAGAGGAGAATATGACCTAAATCGAGTTTATTGGTGGGAAAAGCGCTGGCGTGAGGGGGTTCGTAACCCCCAGCAGCCCAAGCAGGTAGTGTTTAAGGAGTTGAACGGTGTTCGCGAACAACCATCTAACCTACAACCGACTAACCTTGGCCAAAAGGCCACGCTACGCGAAGAACCTTCAACCTCTAAGTACGACGTAATCTACATCGGTGGTGCCTTGGGAGTGATCCATGCTGCAACAATGGCGCAGCGGGGTTATCGGGTATTGCTGATTGAGCGGTTAACCTTTGGGCGGATGAACCGGGAATGGAATATTTCACGGGATGAGTTTCAAAGCCTGATTGATTTGGGTTTATTTACTCCAACTGAGTTTGAAGGGATTATTGGTAGGGAATACGTTGATGGATTCAATAAGTTCTTTGATAGCAACAACCCACCCCACTTGAAAGCAGCCATCTTGCACACGCCAAGGGTGCTCAATATCGCCATTGACTCTGCTAAGTTTTTGCAACTGTGTGGAAAAAAGCTCACCAGTGCTGGAGGAGAAATCTGGGATGAGACAGAGTTTATCCAAGCAACTATCACCCCAGAGGAAGTCGTGGTGGAGTTGCAACACTTACCGACTAAATCTCACCGAGAAGTGAGTGGTCGTCTGTTGGTGGATGCCATGGGAACAGCTTCACCAATTGCTTGGCAGCTCAATGGGGGTAGGGCGTTTAATAGTGTCTGTCCCACCGTGGGGGCTGTGATTGAGGGATTAGAGCCTCAGGTGTGGGATCCCGATTATGGTGATGTTCTCAATAGTCATGGGGATATTTCCCGGGGACGTCAGCTGATTTGGGAGTTGTTCCCTGGCGCAGGTCAGGAATTGACAATTTATTTGTTCCATTACCATCAGATACATCCTGAGAATCCCGGCTCTTTATTAGAAATGTATGAAGATTTCTTTACTATATTACCGGAATACCGCCGATGTGATATAGAAAAGTTGGTGTGGAAGAAGCCAACCTTTGGGTATATTCCCGGACATTTTACGGTGGGAAGTCGCGATCGCATTGTGGCCTTTGACCGACTGGTTGCCATTGGTGATGCTGCTTCCCTTCAGTCTCCCTTGGTGTTCACTGGCTTTGGTTCCTTAGTGCGTAACCTCTATCGCTTAACCGATCTCTTGGACACTGCCTTGCGGCACAATCTTTTGAGTGCTAAGGATTTAAATCAAATTCGTGCCTATCAAAGTAATATTGCTGTGACCTGGCTCTTTTCCCAGGGGATGATGGTACCAACAGGTCGTCATCTACCACCCCAGCGGATTAACTCCATGCTCAATACCTTCTTTGGTTTGTTGGCAGATGAACCACCGGAGGTACCAGATACGTTTATTAAAGACCGTTTCAGTTGGTTAACCTTTAATCGACTGGCACTCAAAGCAGCTCGGCGAAACCCTGCCCTCATCCCCTGGATTTTGGAAATGGCTGGTGCTAAGGATTTTTTGCTTTGGGTAGGCAGTTACTTAAGTTTTACTAGCAATGCCTTTGTCAGCGGGTTGCTGAAAGGTTGGTTTCCCAGTCTAGTTCGACGTTTACAGCCCTGGCTTGAAAAGCGTTATCCACAGCTTTGGTTACAGTTGTTGGCTCAAAGTTATGCCATCACAGCTGGGATGGGGCGTCCTGAGAAAATAAACCGTGATATCAAGTTCCATTGAATACTTATCATTGAAGGTTATTCGTTAATTGTTAATTAGTAATTAACAATTTTTTATTAACCAATAAGTAAGATGATGATGAGTCAAAAAAAGAGTTTAGTAATTATCTGTCTAATTTTAATCGCTGTTGTCGGTGTTGTTATTAATGTCAAACTTTTACAAGTTTGGAACTATAACACTGAGGGACACGATATTTACTATAGCTGGGTAGAAGGGAAGCGAATTTTATCGGGGGAAAATCCCTACGCTAGAGTCTTATCGGGAAATATGAGAGAGAATCAGAAGTATGCTACCTATTTCCCCCTTTTTTATTGGCTTTCAGCATTAACTCAATTATTAGGATTCCAAGACTACTCAGACTGGATTTCCCTATGGCGACCGATATTTTTAATGGTTAATATCGGTATTGCTGGTCTAATTTTCTATCATTTGTATAACCATAACCTATTTATTTTTGGCTGGTTTGCTGCTTTATTTTGGTTACTGAACCGATGGACGCTTTATGTTAGTATTGACGCTAACTTAGATTTCCTAGGCATATTTTTTCTGATTCTTTCCCTGATGTTACTGCCGAAACACAAGTTGACAGCTTTTTTGATGTTTAGCTTCTCTTTAGGGATTAAACAAATTGCTATCTTTTTACTACCACTTTACCTGATTTGGGCTTGGCAATCATCAGAGGATAATCCTGTAAAGGATACCTTAATCGCTTTGTTGTTAATACTTGTTATCCCTGGGATAACGTCACTACCATTTATCTTATGGAATGCAGAAGGGTTCTTTAAATCGATTCTATTTTCAGCCACTAGGAATCCAGACGGACATGTTAATGCTCCTTCCTTAGATGGGTTAATTACATTGTCAAATCCTGATTTCATTGGTATCAAAGCTAAGTTGCCAATGCTGTTGGTAATGAGTCTAGTATTTCTGAGTGCCATTAAGCGACAAATTGGCATCTATACTAGTGCTTTGCTGACCATGTGCGTATTTATTGAGTTTAATTCAGTTATATTTAACCAATATTTTTGTTGGGTGGTACCTTTGTTGCCTCTCGCTAGTTGCGAGATACTTCTTAAGAAGGATGCCAAATGATACCGAGTTGCATTCAAAGATAGGGAAATAGGGAGATAGGGAGATGGGGAGATGGGAAGATGGGGAGATGGGAAGATGGGGCAAGAGAAAGTTGTATCTTTGACCGCAACTTAGTATGGTATACCCTTCCGGTCAAACGCGATGCTCGGTACGAGCCGCTAAGGGATTGGCCGTAGGCCACGCTACGCGATCGCATCAGGATCCCAATACAAGGTATAGACTTTCCCTTCAAAGCTGGAGCTATACACGCCAAGTGCGGAGCTCAAGGACTTACACAAAATCATGAATGTGGTCAGCCTAATTCTGCAAGCTTACTTTGTGTAGTCGCTACCTATCCGTTACATGCACCCATCCCTGGCTCCATTTATCGGTCACCCTGTAAGCCGAAACCCTCACTTATACCGCACTTCGGAGAGATTAGTTATTTTTATACCAGATTTGTTAAGTATTGTGACCTTTCCCATGATATGATTACGTCTGGTTTGTGAAAACAAGCCAGATGACTGGACTAGCATTTGCTGCTACCGGTGAACTTGTCAGATAACCCTCTTGAGAAACCATTGACCATGGAGGAAAACACGCAAACAAGTTACTTGTCCCCTTCAACGAGTTCGTCAATGGAGGAGTATTACCAACTCAAACAAACTCTGTTGTTGGTCACCCTAGTTGCGACAGGGATTATTTTCATCTGTGTGTGGGTGGTTTACTCCCTCAACATTGCCTTGAATTATTTGATCGGGGCGTGTACTGGTATGGTTTACTTGAGAATGTTGGCTAAAGACGTAGAGCGGCTAAGCCAACAAAATAGGCGTCCGAGCACGGCTCGGTTTGCGGTTTTTATTGGGATAATTGTAGTAGCCAGTCAATGGCAAAAATTACAAATACTTCCTATATTTTTAGGGTTTCTGACGTACAAAGCCGCAATTATCGTCTATATCCTGCAAAGCCTAGTAAATCCTACCTCTAAGTAAGATTTATTTAAGTCGGATTTATTGGTAGGATAAACAGACGTTTCACCCTTGACAGAAATCTGGGTAAATCTCCAGAATGGAAATGATAAATGCTTTAAACGTTCTGAATTCTTTACCCCTTGCTTCCTTAGAAGTTGGTGAACACTTTTATTGGCGGATTGGCAATTTAACATTACACGGTCAGGTTTTTCTCACCTCCTGGGTAGTGATTGCTATTCTGGTATTAGCTTCCCTAGCGGCAACTCGAAATGTCCAAATGGTTCCTGGCGGTATCCAAAATTTGATGGAGTACGCCCTAGAATTTTTGAGGGATTTAGCGAAAAACCAGCTAGGGGAAAAAGAATATCGCCCTTGGGTACCTTTTATCGGTACACTGTTTTTGTTTATCTTCGTGTCAAACTGGTCAGGAGCCCTAATTCCTTGGGGAATTATCGAGCTCCCATCCGGTGAGCTGGCGGCTCCTACCAATGACATCAATACCACCGTTGCTTTAGCCTTACTAACATCCTTGGCGTATTTTTACGCTGGTTTGAGCAAGAAGGGTTTAGGTTACTTCGCTGGCTATATTCAGCCAATACCAATCCTCTTGCCGATCAAGATTTTAGAAGACTTCACCAAGCCCCTCTCCCTAAGCTTCCGTTTATTTGGCAATATTTTGGCAGATGAACTGGTAGTAGCCGTGTTGGTGCTGCTAGTGCCTCTGTTTATTCCCTTGCCAATTATGGCGCTAGGTCTATTTACCAGTGCAATTCAAGCCCTGGTATTCGCTACCTTGGCAGCTGCCTACATTCACGAGGCAATAGAAGTCGAAGGCGAAGAACATTAAGGGATAACCTTAGTAATCGGAATGGCACGGTAGCCTTAAATTAGGAATAGTTGGAATTGATCACTCCTTCGGAGTTTCCTTCTGACTAGTAGCTCTGTATTTTGTTCTTTAATCACGGATAAGAAAAATCATCATGGATCCAATCATTGCTGCTGCTTCAGTTGTCGCTGCTGCTCTTGCTGTAGGTTTAGCTGCTATCGGCCCTGGTATCGGTCAAGGAAACGCTGCTGGTCAAGCTGTAGAAGGTATTGCTCGTCAGCCGGAAGCTGAAGGAAAAATTCGCGGTACTCTGCTGTTAACCTTGGCATTCATGGAATCCCTGACTATCTATGGTCTGGTAATTTCTCTGGTACTGCTGTTTGCTAACCCATTTTCTTAGAACCTGATACTTTATGTAGAGACGTTGCCTGCAACGTCTCTACATGGTAGGTCTGATGCGGTGAATTGTTCGGTTTTATTCCGATTTGGGATTTGTAAAAAATGTTTGATTTTGATGCTACTCTGCCTCTGATGGCATTGCAGTTTCTAGTTTTGACAGTCGTATTAAATGCCATATTCTATAAGCCACTGACAAAAACGCTGGATGAGCGTGACGAATACATCCGGAATCAGGAATCTGATGCCAAAGAACGCTTGTCTAAAGCCGAAAAGATGGCTAAAGAGTATGAAGAACAGTTGGCTCAAGCCCGGAAGCAGTCTCAAGCTGTGATCGCTGCTGCCCAAGAGGATGCCAGAAAAATGGCAGCTCAAGCGGTTGCTGAAGCACAACAAGAAGCTCAGGCTGAACGAGCAAAAGCTCAAGAAGAAATTGATCAACAGAAACAGCAAGCGATGGCTTCCCTCGAACAACAGGTGGATGATCTATCTGGCCAAATTTTAAAAAAATTGTTAGGACCAGCGTTAGTAAGATAAATGGTGGCGTCTTGACCGCCTGACCCATATATTTACTAAAACTCCTAAGAGATTGGCGATGTGGGAGTACTGTCAAACTATTTCAAACTATTAATTATCTTGAGATAATTGTCTTGAAATAATTGTCTTGAGATAATTATCTTGAGAGTAGGTGGACAGGTCATAGCTTAGCAAGATTATGCGTTCAAAACAATTGTAAACGGATATGATGGGGAATTTAGTATTATTAGCAACAGAAGCTCATGGAGAAGGTGGTTTTGGATTAAACTTTAATATTCTTGAAACCAACCTAATCAACCTGGGTATTTTGTTGGGAGTACTCTACTACTTCGGAAGCAAATTAGTGGGAAACATTTTGAGTGAACGACGCTCAAAAATTGAACAGGCCATTAAAGAAGTAGAAGCTCGTCAAAGAGAAGGAGCCGAAGCCTTAGCAGATCAACAGCAGAAGTTAGCTCAAGCCCAAGTCGAGGCAGAAAACATTCGTGCTGCAGCAGAAGTTAATGCTAAAGCAGCTAAAGAGGCAATTTTGGCCGCTTCGGCTCAAGAGATTGAACGGATGAAAGAATCAGCAGTTCAGGATTTGAACTCGGAAAGGGAACGAGCAATGGCCGAACTACGCCAGCGAGTTGCTACTATGGCAATGGCTAAGGTTGATGCCCAACTCAGAGATACATTAGATAATTCCGCTCAACAACAATTAATTGACCGCAACATCGCTCTGTTGGGAGGTGGCTCATGAAAGGTAGTTTGTTGAGTGGGCAAGTGCTCGAACCTTATGCAGAAGCGTTGCTCGATTTGGCTAAGTCCGATAACGAAGTCAAAGGCAAACTGAGTGAGGATGTAGATACTCTGCTGAGTCTTTTGAAAGAATCGCCGCAATTGCAGGAGTTTTTAGGCTCTCCTGTGGTCAAAGCTGAGGATAAAATCGGGGTGTTGCAACAAATTGCTGGGGACCAACTTCACCCCTACACCATGAATTTTTTGAGGATTCTAGTAGACCGTGGGCGCATTGTATTGTTGGAAGGCATTTGCCTGAAGTACCAAGAACTTCTCAGGGAGTTAGATCAAACTGTTTTGGCTGAGGTCAGTTCAGCAATAGAACTTTCTGAAGCTCAGCAAGAATCAGTTCGTGAGAAAGTTAAGTCCCTCACGGGAGCCAATCAGGTAGAACTGGATACAAAAATTGACCCGGATGTAATCGGTGGTGTGATCATTAAAGTCGGGTCTCAGATATTTGATGCCAGTCTAAAAGGACAACTCCGTCGCATCGGTATGGCTCTGACTAGTTGAAGTACGTCACGTTGGTTGTTCCCCCAAGGCCAGTCGGTGTAGGGTAAGTTAGTTAGTTCTCTGAGGCTTACCTTTTAAGCTAGGTTAGTTGGTTAAAGATTAACCCCTTGGGACATAACCTTGAACAGTCAACAGTCAACAGTCAAAAGTTAATAGTTAACAGTAAACAATTAGTTAGTTAACGATCAAAACACATCATGATTAGCATTAGACCAGACGAAATTAGCAGCATCATTCGGCAGCAAATTCAAGGATATAACCAAGGTTTTGCGGTTTCCAACGTTGGAACGGTTTTGCAAGTTGGTGATGGTATTGCCCGGATTTATGGCTTGGAAAAGTGCATGGCTGGGGAACTGCTGGAGTTTGAAGATGGCACCGTTGGCATTGCCCAGAACTTAGAACAGGACAATGTGGGTGCAGTGCTGATGGGGGATGGTTTAAAGATCCAGGAAGGTAGCTCGGTTACTGCTACTGGTAAGATTGCTCAGGTACCCGTCGGAGAGGCACTGATTGGTCGGGTAGTTGATGGCTTGGGTCGTCCCATTGATGGTAAGGGTGACATTCAAAGCACTGAATCCCGTCTGCTGGAATCCATGGCCCCAGGGATTATTGCGCGGCGTTCAGTTTGTGAACCCATGCAAACAGGAATCACCGCTATTGACGCTATGATTCCCGTTGGACGGGGTCAGCGGGAGTTGATTATCGGTGACCGACAAACCGGGAAAACTGCTATTGCTGTAGACACAATCATCAACCAGAAACAGGAAGATGTTATTTGTGTCTATGTTGCTATTGGTCAGAAGGCATCTACTGTAGCCCAAGTGGTGAATACCCTCCAGGAAAAAGGAGCATTAGACTACACTGTGGTCGTGGCAGCGAATGCCAATGACCCAGCTACTCTACAGTTCTTGGCTCCCTACACCGGTGCCTCCATTGCCGAGTACTTTATGTACAAGGGTAAGGCAACCCTAGTGATTTATGATGACTTGTCTAAGCAAGCTCAAGCCTATCGCCAGATGTCCCTACTGCTGCGCCGTCCACCAGGACGGGAAGCTTATCCAGGAGATGTGTTCTACGTTCACTCCCGGTTGTTGGAACGGGCAGCTAAACTGAATGATGAACTGGGTGGTGGTAGTATGACCGCTCTGCCTATTATTGAAACTCAGGCTGGTGACGTATCAGCTTACATCCCGACTAATGTAATTTCTATTACTGATGGTCAAATCTTCCTCTCCTCTGACCTATTCAACTCTGGTGTCAGACCAGCGATTAACCCTGGTATCTCAGTGTCACGGGTAGGTTCTGCTGCCCAAACCAAGGCCATGAAGAAAGTGGCTGGTAAGTTGAAGCTAGAACTAGCCCAGTTTGACGACTTGCAAGCCTTTGCTCAGTTTGCCTCCGACTTGGATGCCGCAACCCAAGCTCAGTTGGCTCGGGGTCAGCGTTTACGGGAAGTGTTGAAGCAACCTCAGAATTCACCCCTAGCTGTGTTTGAGCAAGTGGCAATCGTTTACGCTGGACTCAATGGCTATCTAGATGATGTGCCTACTGATAAGGTGACAACTTTTACTCAGGGACTGCGGGAATACTTGAAAACCAGCAAGCCAGAGTACGTTGAGATTATCAAAAACGAGAAGAAGATCACTGATCAAGCCGAAAGCATTCTAAAAGAAGCGATCGCAGAATACAAACAGACCTTCCTAGTCTCTGCTTAACAGGTTAAAGATTAGTTTCGGTTGCAGGTTAATTTCAGTTGCAGGTTAGTAGGTTGCAGGTTAGTAGGTTGCAGGTTAGTAGGTTGCAGGTTGCAGGTTAATTTCAGTTGCAGGTTAGTAGGTTGCAGGTTCTATAAAAAACAGTCAACCTTAAACCTTGGCCTAAAGGCCACGCTATGCGAAAAACCTTCAACCTACCCTACACCGACTACGGGGCTAACAACCTTTTTGAATTAAGAATTTAGAATGCAGAATGTAGAATTCTTAATTCTTAATTCTGCATTCTGACAAACAACCTTAAACCCGAGACAACCTTAACCCTTCATCCTTCATCCTTGAACAGATTATGCCTAATCTAAAAGATATTCGCGATCGCATTAAGTCAGTCAAAAATACCCGGAAAATCACCGAAGCGATGCGCCTTGTGGCTGCGGCTAAGGTACGTCGTGCTCAACAACAGGTAACTGCAACCCGTCCCTTTGCTGACCGCTTAACACAAGTTCTCTACGGTTTGCAAAACCGGATGCAGTTTGAAGATGCCAATCTCCCCCTACTAAAAGAACGGGAAATCAAGAATGTAGGCTTGCTCGTCGTTTCAGGGGATAGAGGACTATGTGGCGGTTACAATACTAACGTGATCAAGCGTGCCGAAAACCGTGCTAAGGAACTACAGGCGAAAGGGGTTGGCTACAAATACGTGCTAGTTGGACGAAAAGCTCTTCAGTACTTCCAGCGCCGCGACCAGCCAATTGATGCCAAGTACACCGGTTTAGAACAGATTCCCACAGCATCAGAAGCATCTATGATTGCTGACCAACTCCTCTCCCTGTTTCTGTCTGAAAGCGTAGACCGGGTGGAGTTGATATACACCAAATTCGTCTCATTGATTAGTTCTCGACCTGCGGTTCAAACCCTGCTACCCCTAACAGCTAAGGGACTAGAATCACAGGATGATGAGATCTTCAGATTAACCACTAAAGGTGGTGAGTTCAAGGTGGAGCGGGAGGTAGTCACAAGGACAAGTACCGAGACTTTCCCCCGTGACATGCTCTTTGAGCAAGACCCCGTGCAAATCCTCGATGCCCTGTTGCCTTTATATCTAAACAACCAGTTACTACGGGCTTTACAAGAATCAGCAGCTAGTGAACTGGCTTGTCGGATGACAGCAATGAGTAATGCCAGTGATAATGCATCGGAACTGACTGGTAAACTAACCCTAACCTACAACAAGGCACGGCAAGCCGCTATTACCCAGGAAATTCTGGAAGTTGTGGGTGGTGCTGAAGCACTCGGTTAATTTAATTTTATTTCATTTATTTTATATAGCGGTTTTAAATTGGGTGAGGTACAGAGTCCTTGGTTTTAGGGAACAGGGAACAGGGAACAGGGAACAGGGAACAGAGAAAAAATCCTGTGTACCTCATTAGGATATAAGCCGCTATAGTCAGCTGGAAAGATTACCTGCGTCTGGAATTAACCAGGCGCATTTTTACTGTTTGCTAATTTTATCAGCAATTATAGTGTTTAGTAAAAAAGGGAATAGCGGGTTATATCATGTTAATATAATCGGTTATCAAAAAACTTAGCTTCCTTCTTGTAAGTAATCTCCCTCTTTATTGCCTGTTCCCTGTTCCCTGTTCCCTGTTCCCTGTTCCCTATTATCTAATAATTATAAGTGTTCAACAGAAAATGATATTAGATTATGAAACAATTATGGAATCGGCAGCCGATTGAGATTAGGCATACAATATTGGCTGCTGTTTTAGTATTATTTATAGTAAGTTTTTTTTATTTTGTAAAATTTGAAGGAAATATTACTGGCTTTTTCAGAATTGGGTCACTATTCCCTATTTCTCCTTATCTCAATAGTGATCAAGTATTGATTTATCAGGGAGAGCAGGGATATGATGGTCAACAGTTTCTGACTATTGCCCTCGATCCATGGTTAGAAAACTCAGGGACAATAGAAGCCATTACTCCTCCGCAATATCGCTACAGAAGAATTCTGTATCCACTGCTAGGTTATCTATTAGGTTTTGGGAATACCCAGCTAATTCCCTACGCAATGGTTGGGATTAACTGTCTAGCTATTATTCTCATAGTATTTGTCAGTAGTTTATATTTCAAACGATATAGTGGTAGAACTTGGCAATCACTCCTGGTTCTGTCTATACCAGGAGTTTGGATGGTTTTATCCCTTTCAACAGCTGATTTAATTAGTAGCTTGCTGCTGGTAACAGCTATCTATTTTTATCGCAATGAAAAACCGATTTACACAGCAATAGCGATCGCAGCTGCTTGTCTGACACGGGAGACAATGCTATTAATGTGGTTGGCAATTTTATTAACCAGTATATGGGAGCGCAAAGGTCGGCAGCTGCAACATCTATTATGGGCTTGGATACCAGTAGCTGGGTGGGCTATCTATGTTTTCTATCGTCTAGAGGCTCAAGAGAATCTAGAAGGTAGTGAAAATTTTGGCTACCCCCTATTTGGCATAGGTCAAAAGCTGATTAATAGTCTCACAGGGGGACTAGGGGGAAAAAACCTGTTTGAAGCTTATTCGTTTGCCTTATTAATAGCAGCTTTTGTAGTCACTATACTGCTAGCCAGTCAATCTCTACGGGAAAACAAAGTTATCCTAATCAGTGCAATTATTTATGCTGTGTTATTTTCAATGACTAGCATGACTATCTTAGGGTATTATTTGGATTATTCTCGTGTATACCTAGATATATATTTCTTACTATTACTCAGTAGCAGTTACTCAAAACGCTATTTAAGCTATTTAAAAAATATCGTCATGGCTGGTGCCAGTTTGGCAAGCATCACCTATTTACTTGCCCATTCATGAAAAACCGGAAAGGTAAAATTAAGATTTGGTAAAATTTAAATAAAACTCTAACAAAGGTAAAAAAAATCCTTAGATAGCGTCTTTTCTAGCGCTATCCTTATAGTTAACGGGTAACCTAATTTGGTGGGTCTGAGTGAAATCAGGCCCATTTTTAATGAGGTTTTTTATACCCACAGATTTTATTAATAACTATTACAAAAATTGTTTTTTTCAGAAAAAGTGCAATTTTAACTTGATTAATTATTAAAGGCTGAAAATCACACTAGTTTTCAGATACAGCCTCAGATACTACCCAGGTGTGCATTATATAACAACTGAGAATTTATTAATTACGGAGCAAACATTGATGGTTTCTAATGATAACTTTGCAGACCGGATATTCTTAAAGCGTACATCAGTTAGTACCACAGGCAGTAACGTGGGTTTCACTGGGGAGCCAGGTGAGCCCGATCATGCAGGCATTAGCAGCCCGTTAAATTCTGCGTGGTGGTCTTGGACAGCTCCCGCTGATGGTACAGTCACTATTGACACTTTTGGGAGTAACTACGACACTAGTCTAGCAGTCTACACCGGTTCAGCACTTAACACCTTAACAGAGATTGCCAGTGATGATGACACCTTTGGTTTACAAAGTGAAGTTGTATTTACAGTTAGCGCTGGTACAACCTACCAAATTGCTGTTGATGGCTTTTTCTTCGAGACAGGCTTGATTGATCTCAACATTAACTTAGATATTGACGACAATCTTATTTTAGGAACATCAGGCAATGATAGCCTGTTCGGCAGTGTCGAAAACGATCAGATTGAGGGTTTGGCTGGCAATGACACAATTTTTGGTAGTGAGGGAATTAATACCCTTCTCGGGGGTGATGGTAATGACGTGATATACGGTGGTTCACAGCTAGATGTGATTAGCGGTGGTAGCGGTAATGATACCATTTTTGCCAGTGAGGGTAATAATGAAATCTTTGCTGGTGCTGGTGATGACCTGATCTATTCTGGCGCTGGCGATGATTTGATTAATAGTGGCAGCGGTAACGATACCATTTTCGCGAGTGAAGGTAATAATGAAATCTTTGCTGGTGCTGGTGATGACCTGATCTACGGTGGTTCACAGCTGGATGTGATTAATGCTGGTAGCGGTAATGATACTATCTTCGCCAGTGAGGGTAATAATGAAATCTTGGCTGGTGCTGGTGATGACCTAATCTACGGTGGTTCACAGCTGGATGTGATTAATGCTGGTAGCGGTAATGATACCATCTTCGCGAGTGAAGGTAATAATGAAATCTTGGCTGGTGCTGGTGATGACATTATCTATTCTGGCTCTGGCAATGATTTCATTAATAGTGGCAGTGGTAATGACACCCTGTGGCTAGGGGGTGGTGAGGATCTAATTATCCTCGAAAGCGGCAATGGCTTTGATACTATCAACAACTTCCAGCTTGGTCTAACTATCTTTGATGCGGGCGATAGTAGTCAGCTGAACATTATTGATGGTGCTAATGGTGCGGAAATTTCGAGCGGTGGAGACCTCCTGGCTGTGGTGAGTTGGACTCAAGCTAGTACTCTGATTGACAATCTGGATCAGGTGTTTGTGTAGGGTTTTTCTCCAAGCCTCCGGTATAGCAAAGCTTGCCGGAGCATAAAATCATTAGTTGATTACTATAGTGCGTCTGAGTGAACTCAGACGCATTTTTGATCAGGGTTGGTCTCTCCAGGCCTTTTGTTAAGGAATATTACAAAAAACTGCCCTTTTGTAGAAAAAGAGCAGTTTCAGTTTGATTAACCATTAGAGGCTGAAAAACACAGCAGTTTTTCGATACAGCCTCAGACAGCACCTCAGATGTAACTTCAGATACAACCGAGGTGTGGGTTACACAACAAATGACGATTCCTTATTACGGAGAAAACATCAATGTATAATACCAATTATATCGCGGGAACAGAATATGATGATACCCTTCAGGGCACTGTCGGAAACGATGAGATTGAGGGTTTCGGTGGCAATGACACAATCTTTGGTAGTGAGGGAATTAATTACCTTTACGGCGGTGATGGTAATGACTTGATATACGGTGGTTCACAGCAGGATGTCATTACCGGTGGTAGCGGTAACGATACCATCTTCGCGAGTGAGGGTGATAATGTAATCTATGGTGGTTCTGGTAATGACGTCATCTATTCTGGCTCTGGCGATGATTACATTAACAGTGGCGATGGTTACGACACCCTGTGGCTAGGAGGTGGTGATGATGTAATTGTCCTCGACACCGGCTATGGCTTTGATACTGTCAACAACTTCCAGCTTGGTCAAACTACATTTGATGTTGCCAATCCTAATAATCTGAGCATCGTTGATGGTTATAATGGTGCCGAAATCTTCAGCGGCGGAGACCTCCTGGCTGTCGTGAGTTCGA
>NZ_JAAHHS010000139.1 GCF_010692395.1 Moorena sp. SIO3H5 | reverse complement strand
GGAGTTCCTAATGCGGTGATCTTTATGGAAAACGGTAACCGAATTACTACTGATGCCAATGGTCTGTTCTCGGTTAAGAACGTTCTACCGGGATACCACACTGGAGCTTTAGACCTGACTAGCCTTCCAGGTTACACCCTAGCTCCCAATACCCATTTCAGTGAAGGCAACAGCCAATCGAGACTCGTGCGTTTAGAGCCTGGTGGTATGGCACGCATGAACTTTGCAGTCACTCCGACCTTCAACGAAGAGGATCAGCAATGAAACTAACTAATAAGTATAACATATCTTGTAAACTACAGCTAATGGGAGCGATCGCTGGTAGCGTCACCATGGTGCTGTATCCTGCGATCGCTGAAGCTGAATCAAGCCAAGCAGCAGAGGATAAATTACCAGTCATTGACCTGAATCCAAGTCAACTACCTAGTCTTGATCTCAAACAAGAACCGATCCTCAGCTTCAATCCCGGTCTGGTTCCTTCCCTAAACCAAAATGAGCGATCAACAACAATTGGTCTAAGACAGCGTTCCAGTTTTAACATCAACGATGGACAATTTCCTAGGGTCGATCTCAGGTCAGATCAACGTTTTAGGCTCAACCTGAAACGAGAACCTATCGTTAGTTTCAACTCCACTCTGACTCCTTCACCAGTCCAACAGACAGAGCCCTCCTCAGACATCGCCCTCGCACCTGTAGTGGACTTGAGTAAAGGTTCGCTACCTAGTTTTGCTCTACTGCCTGGTCAACTACCTCAGCTGAATTCACCAAAAGCTCTACTTAGCTTACTAGACCTGAAACAACAGCAAGGGGTTAGTCTTAACAATAGTGTTAATACTGAAGCTATAGAAACTATACCGATTGACCATAGGTCACGCTACGCGAACGCGCCAAGTCGGTCAGATACTGATATTGCTTATGCACCTGGTATTGATATCCAACTCGAACAATTACCGAACTTTGCTGTTAATAGTGAATTCCCTAACTTAAATTTAAGTAATGCTAAATTAGACAACCTTCAACTGCCCTCCCAGCAAAGGGTTAGTCTCAATCCCAATATCAATACTGAAGCTAGACAAACTATACCGATTGACCGTAGGTCACGCTACGCGAACACACCAAGTCGGTCATCTACTGAAATTACAATAGCAGCTAGTATCGACTTCCAAAAGGGAGAATTACCTGAGTTTGGGGTTAATCGTGAATTACCGAAGATAGATTTAACTAACGATAAGTTAGATAACCTTCAACTGCGTTCGCGTAGCGTGGCCATAGGCCAATCGCTCCAACGGGTTAGTCTCAACAACAGAGTTAATCGAGAAGTTAGAGAAACTATACCGATACCAGCAAGTCAGTCAAATCAAGAGATTGCGATTGACCGTAGGTCACGCTACGCGATCGCATCTAGTATCAATTTCCAACAGGGAGACTTACCTGAGTTTGCGGTTAATCGTGAATTACCGAAGATAGATTTAAGTAACGATAAGTTAGATAACCTTCAATTGCGCTCCCAGCAAAGGGTTAGTCTCAATCCCAATATCAATACTGAAGCTAGACAAACTATACCGATACCAGCAAGTCAGTCACCTACTGAGATTGCGATAGCAGCTAGTATCGACTTCCAGCAGGGAAAATTACCTAACTTTGAGGTTAATCGTGAATTACCGAAGATAGATTTAACTAACGATAAGTTAGATAACCTTCAACTGCGCTCCCAGCAAAGAGTTAGTCTTAACAATAGTGTTAAGACTGAAGCTAGACAAACTATACCGATACCAGCAAGTCAGTCAAATCAAGAGATTGCCATTGCAGCTAGTATCGACTTCCAGCAGGGAAAATTACCTAACTTTGAGGTTAATCGTGAATTACCTAATATCGATTTAAGTAACGATAAGTTAGATCAGCTTCAACTGCGCACGCCCCAACGGGTTAGTCTCAATCCTACGGTTAATCCTCAAGCTAGAGAAACTATACCGAAGGCGGAAACTCAGTCAAATCAAGAGATTGCGTATGCACCTGGTATTGATATCCAAATTGGAGACTTACCCAACTTTGAGGTTAATCGTGAATTACCTAATATCGATTTAACTAAAGATAAGTTAGATGACCTTGAGCTGCGTACCCCCCAAAGGGTTAGTTTTAATAGTATCAATAATGAAGCTAAAACAACTATACCGATACCAGAAACTCAGTTAGACCAAGACATTGCGTATGCACCTGGTATCGATATCCAAGTGGGAGACTTACCCAACTTTGAGGTTAATCGTGAATTACCTAATATCGATTTAAGTAACGATAAGTTAGACAATCTGGAGCTCCGTAGTCCCCAAAGGGTTAGTTTTAATAGTATCAATAATGAAGCTAGAGAAACTCTACCGAACGCGGAAACTCACTCAAATCAAGAGATTGCGTATGCACCTGGTATCGATCTCCAAGTTGGAGAGTTACCTAACTTTGAGGTTAAGCGTGAATTACCTAATATCGATTTAAGTAACGAGAAGTTAGACAACCTTGAGCTGCGTCCGCCCCAAAGGGTTAGTTTTAATAGTATCAATAATGAAGATAGAGAAACTCTACCGATTCCAGAAACTCAGTTAAATCAAGACATTGCGTATGCACCTGGTATCGATATCCAAGTCGGAGACTTACCTGAGTTTCTAGTTAATCGTGAATTACCTAATATCGATTTAAGTAACGATAAGTTAGATAACCTTGAGCTGGGTACACCCCAAAGGGTTAGTTTTAATAGTATCAATAATGAAGCTAGAGAAACTCTACCGATACCAGAAACTCAGTTAGACCAAGACATTGCTTACGCACCTGATCTCGATATCCAAGTGGGAGACTTACCCAACTTTGAGGTTAATCGTGAATTACCTAATATCGATTTAAGTAACGATAAGTTAGACAACCTTAAGCTCCGTAGTCCCCAAAGGGTTAGTTTTAATAGTATCAATAATGAAGATAGAGAAACTCTACCGATACCAGAAACTCAGTTAGACCAAGACATTGCTTACGCACCTGATCTTGATATCCAAATTGGAGACTTACCTGAGTTTGGGGTTAATCGTGAATTACCTAATATCGATTTAAGTAACGATAAATTAGACAATCTTGAGCTGGGAATGACCTACGGTCACGCTACGCGAACGCCCCAAAGGGTTAGTTTTAATAGTATCAATAATGAAGCTAAAGAAACTATACCGATTCCAGAAACTCAGTTAGACCAAGACATTGCTTACGCACCTGATCTCGATATCCAAGTGGGAGACTTACCCAACTTTGACCTCAATAGTAATCAATTACCTAACTTAGATTTAACTAACGATAAGTTAGATAACCTGGAGCTGCGTAGTCCCCAAAGGGTTAGTTTTAATAGTATCAATAATGAAGATAGAGAAACTCTACCGATCCCAGAAACTCAGTTAGACCAAGACATTGCTTACGCACCTGATATCGATATCCAAGTGGGAGACTTACCTGAGTTTGAGGTTAATAGTGAATTACCTAAGATAGATTTAACTAACGATAAGTTAGACAACCTTGAGTTGCCATCCCAGCAAACCGTTAGTCTCAATCCTACTGTTAATCCTGAACCAATCCAGCAGATAGAAGCATCACCACCAGTAATTGAACCGAGTCAGGAGCAACTAATTAGCTTTAATCTAAGACAGGAACAACTAGCAAGCTTTGACCTAACAGACAAACAACTCCTCAGCCTCGATTTGACACAGGAGTCATCACTCAACCTTGACCTAAAACCAGTTGAACTTCCAACCATTGCTTTTGCGGAATTAGGAGAAGAGTACCAAGACACTCTCGAAATCGCCAACTACTGGATACGGCAAAGAAGACGCAACCGCAGACAAAGACGCCAACAACGAATAAGAGAATCGACTCCATCTTCTACCTCTAAACCAAAATCATCCTATGTAAAAGTACTTGCCCCTACTTCGGATAAGGTATTAGATATCCCAGCAACTAGCATTATTTTACAATATGCTTTGGGAGCTGAGGTGGAACTTCGGGTCAATGGTAAACTAGTAGACCCCTCCTTCATTGGACGCACAGAAACAGATACACTAACTAATCTTATCACTCGAACTTGGTATGGTATTGTCCTTAGGGAAGGGGAAAATACGATCACTGCCACTATTGCTGGGTCAGATAACGTAATTTCTATACCGGTACAAGTAAGGGGAACACCCGATAAACTGGTTGTGGAAACGCGGGAGGCTCGTATCCCAGCCGATGGACGTTCTCTAGCAACGGTTAAGGGTCGGTTATTGGATAAATTCGGTAATGTCTCTCACCGCGATAGCATTGTTACCTTATACACCAGTGACGGTGAGTTCGTTGGTGTAGACCAAAACCCAGACCAACCGGGATTTCAGGTAGAAGCTCGAAAGGGGCAATTTAGCACTGAACTGCGCTCAGGCTTAGACGCTAAAACCATTCGGATTAGTGCTGCTAGTAATGATTTAGAAGCCTTTACCCAAATGCAGTTTGAAACTGCACTACGCCCGAGTTTAATAACTGGCGTGATCGATATGCGTTTGGGAACTGAAGGGACAGACTTTTTCAAGGGCTTTCGGGACTTTTTACCAGAGGATGAAGATGATGACACTAAATTTGACATCCGATCCGCTGCTTTCTTCACTGGAAGCCTTGGGGATTGGTTAATTACTGGGTCATTTAATACTGACCATGCTTTGAACAAAGGCTGTAATTGTAATGATAGTAATCGGTTATTTCGCGAGTTCCAATCCTCTGAACAAGACTATCCCGTTTACGGTGATAGTTCGACAGTGGATGTAACTACTCCTTCTATAGATAATGTCTATCTGAGGCTAGAACGCTCTGGTACAAAAATAGGAATAGAAGCGGACTATTTGATGTGGGGGGATTACAACACTGAGGAGTTTTCTAGACGCTCTCAGCTATTTACTTCCACGAGGCGCAAACTCCATGGCTTCAAGACTAATTACAACTTTGGTAAGTTTCAAGTTACTGGATTGTTCGCCAATAACGTGGAAGGCTTCCAGCGGGATACGATTGCCCCTGATGGTACTAGTGGTTTTTACTTTCTGTCTCGGCGACTATTGGTTCCTGGTTCAGAAGAGGTTTACATCGAGTTAGAAGAACTACAGCGACCTGGTACTGTAATTCAACGAGAACGTCTCAGTAGGGTCAGTGATTATGAAATTGACTATGACCGTGGCACCTTATTGTTCAACCAACCAATTTTACGTACTGACTTGGATGAAGAAGGACAAGTCTTAGTGCGGCGGATTGTTGTTACTTATCAATTTGATGGGGATAGCCAAGATACTAATATTTACGCAGGTCGGTTTCAATACAACTTCTCTCGGGAACTTAATCAAGAGAGTTGGCTCGGCGCTAGCTATCTACGGGAAAATCAGGGAGCTAGAGACTTTGAACTTTATGGTGTGGATGGTTTGTTCTCCTTTGGGGAGAATGTTCAATTAATCACAGAATACGCTCACTCTACCAATGATTCTGACGAATTAGGCTTAGTAAGTGGTTCAGCCTACCGCGTGCAACTAGATGGGAAATTTAGTGATGCTTTCTCCGGTAAAGCTTATTTGCGCTCCACTGAAACTGGCTTTGCCAATAACGCTACCGTTAGCTTTGTTCCTGGTCAAACCCGTTATGGTGCTCAGTTTCAGGCCAAAGTCACTGATACCACTAATTTTCGGGTACAGGTAGACCGGGAAACTAACCGAGGTATAGCTCCCCGAGTTGTTAATAGTTTCGGTGATTTATTCGACCCGCGTACCGAACCTCAGGCTGGTAATCGGGTGGATAATTCTTTAACTACTGTAATTGCAGGGATTAAGCAACGTATTGGTCCGGGTAGCCTCCAACTCGACTGGGTGTTTCGCGACCGCGAAGACCGTAAAGATGACTCTAGAAGTCGTACATCTAATCAGTTGCGATCGCGTTTTAAGATGCCCTTAACTGATAGGCTCACTTTTCAGGCTCTCAATGAACTAACTCTATCCAGCGAAACCGATTCAGTGTATTCAGACCGGACTGCGATCGGATTAGACTGGCGAGTGTATCGAGGAATTACCATCAATGTCGGACAACAATGGTTTACCCGAGGACAATTTGAGGGGCAGGAAATTACTCATCTTGGTATCAGTGGCGATTACAATCTTGGCTCTGATACCACTATCTCTGGACGTTACTCTATTGTTGGCGGATTAGATCAGATGACCGGTCAGGGCGCTATCGGCTTGAAGCAGGGCTGGACGATTTTCCCTGGTATGCGACTAAACCTTGCTTATGAGCGGGTATTAGGTAACTTCCTTGGAGAAAATGCTGCTGCTGATCAGTTCAGTCAACCCTATGCTTTTGGTCAAGGAGCCTCAGCCCTTGGATTTGAGAGTGGAGAAAGCTACAGTATCGGTTTTGAATTCACTGACAGTCCCGATTTCAAAGCCAGTTTCAAATGGGAGCATCGTTCTTCTAATCGTGGCAACAACACTGTTATCACTGGTGCCGCCTCTGGGAAATTGTCTCCTGCTATAACTGCTTTGTTTAGTTATCGACAGGCGAATGGTGCTAATCAAAGAATTAGGAGCCGATTAGGAAATTCGATCAATCTCAGGCTAGGTGTTGCTTACCGCAATCCCGCAAGCGATAACTTTAACGCTTTAATGCGCTATGAGTTTCGCCAGAATCCTGCTACTATTCCCGACACGATTTTATTGGGCAGTGGTAGTGGTTATAACGAACATCTATTTTCCGGCGAAATGATCTATGCTCCCAACTGGCGATGGGAATTCTACGGTAAATATGCTTTGCGTTATAGTAGATCCTATTTATCCAATGATTTAATCGGAGATAGCACCATTCATCTCGGTCAAGTCCGAGCATCCTATCGTTTAGGCTACAACTGGGATGTAGTCGGTGAAGCTCGCTTGATCTCTCAACCTTCAGCAGACTACTTTGAAAATGGCTTCCTGATTGAAACTGGCTACTACCTAACTCCTAGTCTGCGCCTTGCTGCTGGATACGCTGTTGGTAATATTGACGACTACGACTTCCGTGGATCTCGTTCCGCCAGTGGTCCTTATTTAGGACTTACTGTAAAACTTGATGGGCTGATTGGTAATCTATTTGGCGGCTTTGGCAATCAAAAGGTAGCACCACCCCAACAGCAGGAATCTCAAACTGAATCCATTGTTGAAAATAATCAAAACCAAGATAATCCCAAGAAAATTAACCAACCTGTGGTTGAAGAAGGGCTAGAAGACAACAGCAAACCCCTTTCTAAGGACAAATCAGAAGACGACAACACACAAGCAAGAATAATAGAAAAAAAATAGTATTTTCGGGTACTTGACAATTGGTAGTTTGAGTATAATTATCGATTAATCATGACATTTTTATTATTAATTACCAGAAATATATAGTTTATAATTAACTATATATAGTGTCAGGCAATCAACCATAATAAAACTATTTATCAGTATATTAATCTTTAAAACAAAGCAGCTATGACTCCAAATATAATTACCTCAAAATCAAAGTCAGAATTGCCACTAAAACTATCAAAAAAAAATTATGACAATTCTAGATTAAGTTTGTTTTTTAATAAAAAAAAAGAAAAGCCTAGAGTTATCCAAAAAAAACAGGATATACCTAGTTTATTATCAAGCCTAGGCTTAAAAGGGTTGATCGATACTGTTACCTTTTGCTTTTTGCCGTTTGCCGTTTGCTTTTTGCCGTTTGCTTTGATTAAGCCAGCCCTAGCCCAAGCAAAACCATCACCCCTAAAAGTAGTGGTCAATAGCAACCAAGATGGTTCAGTAAAACCAGACAATAACTTAACCCTTAGGGAAGCTATTAACCTGATCAACGGCACATTAACTCTAGACCAACTCAGTGCAGCAGAAAAATCTCAAGTAGAATCCCTAAGTTCCCCAGCACGGTCAACAATAGAGTTTAATTTACCTGCCCAGCAAACTACTATTCGTTTGGTAGAACACTTACCTCCCATCGCGACTGCTGGAGTGATCGTAGATGGCACAACCCAACCTGGCTATAACCGAGATCAATCAGCTACTGCCGAGATTGAAATCCCGATTCCATTGGTGACAATTACTCCAGCGGAAACGGTAGAGATTTTTCAAGGTTTGACAATTATTAATGATGATGTGACTATAAAAGGGTTGAGTATATATGGATTTAACGGTCGGCACCAAGCAACTGTCATCTCAACACCAGCAGACATATTGATTTCCGATCGGCTGCCACCCAACTACAACGGTCAGTTTGCTGATGGTCAGTTTGCTGCCGACAAACCTCCTCAATCGGTGATTATAGAAAACACTTGGCTAGGTATACCTCCGGATGAGACTATGCCATCAACCATGTCAGCTTTTGGGGTATGGGTGTTTAGTGGCACAGGAGTTACCATCCGGCGTAATCGAATTGCTAATCATGACGGTAGCGGGATTATTACCTCCGACCAGGCGAGGGAGCTACAGATTACCGAAAATATTATCGTTGGTAACGGGATGGCTGGGATGTCAGATGCTATTCGTCTAGAGGGTAATATTGACAATACTACTGTTGAGTCTAATTTAATTTGCGGCAACGACGGCAGCAGTGTGTACCTATTTAAACCTACCGGTGCTGTCAGCATTCGGAATAACCAAATTAAGTATAATGGACGCCGCTTACGTCGGGCTGCCATATATTTGATGGGAGATGATCATCAAGTTATTGGTAACCAAATCACTAACCAACCGGGACCAGGAGTAGTGGTTGCTGCTTATCCAGAAAGCGATCGCAATATCATCCAAGATAATCAATTTGCGGCTCTCGAAGGGCTGAGCATTGACCTAGTCACTAGAGACAACACTGGACCAAGGCATTATCAAGTGGGTGATGGACCAAACCCTAAGCGAGACTCTCCTAACCGTAGGCTAGACACTGGGAATAATGCTGTAAATACACCTCGGTGGTTAGCGGTAGAGTTTTTTCAACGGGATGGTCAGGTCAGTTTGGATGGGTTAGCTGACCCTGGTTCTGAGGTAGATATCTATCTTGTAGACCAGGTTTCCCCAAAAACCCCTGGGTATGGTCCCTTGAGCAGGAAGATTGCTACAGCCGAAGCAGATCAAGAAGGGAAGTTTGGGATTAGTCTTAGTAATGTCCAGCCTGGGGATTACCTGAGTGCGATCGCAACTCACCCAGACTACGGTACCTCTGAACCAGCTGTGACTGTAGTAGTAAGTGCTCTTGATGATCAAGGGAATAGTATCGAGACACGCTCAGCAACAACTCTACCGAACACAGCAAAGCCCCAGTGTACCAGCCGTCCAGTCGCCAGGGTTCCGATACAACCACAGTCCCCACAAATACCTGAACCCTTGGTGTTGAAAGTACCTAGGGTCATTCATTTTGCCCTTGACCAATCCAGAATTAGTCCTAGAACTGCGGCAGTACTCAACCAGATTGCCAGAGTATTGCAAGAGTATCCCTTCATGACCATTGATATTCAGGGACATACTGACTTCCGTGCTACTGTGGAATACAACCAAGCCTTGGGATGGCGGCGGGCCAAGGCAGCACGGGATTACCTGTTGCGTCTAGGAGTTGGGCCAGAACGGATGACTATTCGCTCCTTTGGTGAAAGCGAGCTGAAGACCACAGGAACTACATCAGTGAATCATGCTCGTAATCGTCGGGTAGAGTTTATTTTCCAAGATGTTAGGGGTTTGGACATTATCTTGGTAGAACAGGAGGAAGACTTACAAGTCGAGTAACATACCGATTTATATGGATAATCCCTTATCGGAATAGTTTTTGTTAATAGCCTCAAACCCCTGTCCTACAAGACTTTTAGTTGGTATCGCTCTTTGTTAGAGGAAACAACTACCTATAAATACACCAGGGGTATCTTGATTAAAATGGTGTAAACGCTCTCAACTAATTACCTGGCATACAATCAAGATATACAACCAATGGACTATGTAATTACAACCAATACCTAACGATCATATACCTTATTGGAAAAACCTTGTGTGAATATTGCTACTTCATCAGTAGACCTTAACCCGAACAACCTATTTCCCTTTGAACTCGACGAGTTCCAAAAACAGGCAATTGAGGCTCTCAATGATAGTAAATCAGTAGTTGTCTGTGCTCCGACTGGTTCTGGGAAAACCTTAATTGGGGAGTATACCATTTATCGTGCTTTGTCTCAAGGAGGACGTGTGTTCTACACCACCCCCCTCAAAGCGCTCTCCAACCAGAAACTAAGGGATTTTCGGGCAAAATTTGGCGCAGACAAAGTCGGTCTAGTTACCGGTGATTCCTCGGTCAACCGGGAAGCTTCCGTGTTAGTGATGACTACGGAAATCTTCCGTAATATGCTCTATGGGACCCCAATTGGTCAAGTGGGAGCCTCGATGCTAGGGGTTGAGGCGGTCATCCTAGATGAATGTCACTACATGAATGACCGACAACGAGGCACGGTTTGGGAAGAATCAATTATCTATTGTCCGCCAGATATCCAAATTGTTGCCCTCTCCGCCACTGTTGCCAATTCTGACCAGCTGACCGACTGGCTGAATCAAGTTCATGGCTCCACTGAGCTGATTTACTCTAACTTCCGACCTGTTCCTCTAGAGTTTTACTTTGCCCATCCCAAGGGAATTGTCTCCCTGCTGAATGACGACCACACCAAGATTAACAACTCCCTCAAAACCAGGCGTCCTAAAAGCAAAGACAAACATGGACGTCCGGAAGGCCCCAGCATTAGCTCTGTGGTGAGCAAACTAAAAAAACGGGAGATGTTACCAGCTATTTACTTTATCTTTAGCCGCCGAGGCTGTGATAAGGCAGTAGATGAGATGGGTCCACTATCCCTGGTCAATGAACAAGAAGCAGCTCGACTCAAGAAACGGATTGATGAATTTATCAGTAAGAATCCAGAAGCAGCTCGTACCAAACAAATTGAACCCCTCTACCGAGGTATAGCTGCCCATCATGCTGGAATTTTACCTGCTTGGAAAGGTCTAGTGGAAGAACTATTCCAACAAGGACTAGTTAAGGTGGTCTTTGCTACAGAAACTCTAGCAGCAGGAATTAATATGCCTGCTCGTACCACGGTTATTTCCAGTCTATCTAAGCGTACTGACCGAGGACACCGGCTACTGACTGCTTCGGAATTTTTGCAGATGGCTGGACGAGCAGGAAGGCGAGGGATGGATACCAATGGCTATGTGGTTACCGTGCAAACCCCCTTTGAAGGGTCTAAGGAGGCGGCTTATCTGGCAACGGCTGGTGCTGATCCCCTAGTTAGTCAGTTTACCCCTACCTATGGTATGGTACTGAATTTGTTGCAAACTCACTCTCTTCCTCAAGCCAAGGAATTAGTTGAACGCAGCTTTGCTCAGTACCTAGCTACTTTGTACCTCAAACCTCAACAACAGGCAATTACTGAACTGACTGCGGAACTGACCAGAATTGATTTTCAACTGGCACCGGTAGATGTGGCAGTAATGGAAGGCTATCAAAAACTGAAGGAACACCTGAAAGTAGAGCGCCGCATCCTTAAAGACCTGCAACACCAAGCAGAGGCATCTGTTTCTAAAGCTGTATCCCAATTACTACAACAGGTGCAACCGGGAGTCATTCTTTATCTCAAGGGCAAGAATGTGCCAGTGTCTTCTCCTGTTCCAGCTGTTTTGGTGGCTAAACAAAAGGGTTCCGGTCAATTCCCTTATCTGGTGTGCTTAAGTGCTGCTAACCGATGGTATGTGGCAACAACTGCTGATGTGATGGGGTTAGATGGCTTTCCTGAAGTGGCCGATGACCAAGCATCCAATGGCTCTACGGAAGATCACTCAACCGGCTCAACTCAAGGTGAATCCTCTGACATTATTAATCTTCGATGCCTTGATATTGGAACTCTCCAGCCTTTAGAGGGACTTGAGATTAAACCAGGTCAAGTCAAAAGCGGAAATGAAGATACTGAAGCCTTGGCTAACCAAGTTCCCACCATTGCTCAACTCTGGGTTGCTCCAGAAGTGAGGGAGCAACAAGGTGTTGTTGGTGATCTAGAGGGTCAAATGGAAACCCATGCTCTTCGTCAGTGGGGTAATCCTTCTCAACTGATCAAACGCCACAAAAAACGGTTGTTTTTGCAGGAGCAAATTAACCAACGTCAAGCTAAATTCCGAGAATACCAGGCTCAGCATTGGCACGAATTTCTCAACCTGATTGAAATTTTAAAAGCATCTGGTTCTTTGGAGGACTTAACTCCCACTGTTCTGGGGCAAGTGGCTGCTTCGGTTCGGGGAGAAAATGAGTTGTGGCTAGCCTTAGCCATGCTGTCGGGAGAATTAGATGACTTAGACCCCCACCAACTGGCAGCAGCTTGCTCTGCTATAGTTACCGAAACCCCTAGACCGGATAGTTGGACAAACTATAAACCAAGTGAGGAAGTGCTAGAGGCATTGGCAAACCTCAGGAGGATTCGGCGTCAAGTATTTCAGCTACAGCGCCGATATCATGTCGCCTTACCGGTTTGGTCAGAGGATAGGTTAATTGGTCTAATAGAACAGTGGTCCTTAGGCAAATCCTGGCGGGAGATATGCGGTAATACCAGCTTAGATGAAGGGGATGTGGTGCGCATTTTACGTCGAACCTTAGATATATTATCCCAAATTCCCCATGTGTTGCCTCTATCAGAGTCTTTAAAAGCTAATGCGATTCGTGCTGCTCAGTTACTTGACCGCTTTCCGGTTAATGAAAGAGTGAATTGACACTCCCCGACCTAAAGGCGCGGGGATTCTTCGTTCAACGATTCGACTTGCTGAACCTGGCCGGAACCAAGAGCAGTAGAGGTTAAATCTCCCGAAGTGTTCGGATCGATGATCCAGGTTCCGGTGTGCCCCACCGTACCCAAGGCTTTTTTCAGGATGTTGACTGCGGCGTTGTGGTCTCGGTCTAATTTACAACCACATTTGCAGACGTGAGTCCTAGTTGATAGGGACTTCTTGACTACCTCGCCGCATTCTGGGCAATTTTGACTTGTATAGGCAGGATTCACTGCAACCGTGACTCTACCAAACTTCTTGCCAAAATGCTCTAACCATTTCCTAAACTGATACCAACCTGCATCGTTAATAGACTTAGCTAAACAATGGTTTTTAACCAGATTTTTTACCCTCAAATCTTCATAGGCGACCAGGTCGTTAGACCGGATTACGCAACGTGCCAGTCTCTTGGCATGTTCTTTACGCTGCCTACTTATTTTGAGGTGCTGTTTACCTAATCTATTAACGGCCTTCTTACGGTTAGCAGAGCCTTTCTTTTTTCGAGAAACTCGACGTTGGTAAAACTTTAGTCGCTTTTCTCCTTTACGGTAAAATCTGGGATTGGGTTCAGTGTTTCCCCTAGAATCGGTATAGAATTCTTTTAGTCCTACGTCCAATCCTACAGTAGCGTCAACCGGGTCTAATTGTTCTTCGTTCGTCACAGAGATGAAAAACTGAACATAATAACCATCAGCCCTTTTAAAAATGCGAACCCGTTTGATTTGCTTTTTGTCAAAGCGCCATAAGTCCCAGGTACCCTTGAGTTTTAACTTCCCTATTCCTTTCTTGTCACTGAATGTAATTGTTTTATTGTCAGGGGAAAGTTTCCATCCTGATTGTTTATACTCAACCGACCTACAGTGTTTCTGAAAACGAGGATAGCTTTTCTTGCCAGGTACTTTTTTCTTGCAGTTTTCAAAGAAGCGAGAAATTGATGACCATGCTCTTTCAGCCGCAGCTTGTCGAGCAGTAGAGTTTAGTTCATTGGCAAACGGGAATTTTTTAGCTAGTATTTTGCAGTACTTGCTAAGGTCGTATTTCCCTGTCCCTTTGTTATCTATCCATAAACGAATGCAGCTATTCCGGATAAATTTAACCGTCCGAATTGCTTCGTTTATAGCTTGATATTGATGGGGTTTACCGTAGGCTTTAAACTCAAGTATGATCATCAGAACTCGACCTCTTCTGTTATCTAATTACGCTAACACAATTAGCGTAATATGTCAAGTACAAACAAAAAGGGAGCAGGGAGCAGCTCACAGGGGTAGGTTTTTAACAAAAACGTGAGGTGTAGGGTGTGGGTTGTGGGGTGTGGGGTGTGGGGGATAAGACAATATACTTAATTGTCAGCCATGCAAAGCGCGAGTGGGGCAAACCCCCGCAGGTTGGGCTTTGGTGAGCAAACCGCATCTAATTATTAAATTCCCTTGATTGTCGCACCATTAGCATCGCTTTCTTATGCCCACACCCCACACCCCATCCCCTACACCCCACACCTGAGGTCAAAGTAAAAAACCTACCCTTATGAGGGACCAGGGAGCAGGGAATAGGGAATAGCGATCGCTTAATCAAGACAGGGAATCAAGGTCAAAGAATAATGTACCTCATAACTGCGATAAACGCTACAATCAGTTATCAAAAAACAACTTTTTTCTAGGTAATCTCCCTGTTCCCTGTTCCCTGTTCCCTGTTCCCTATTCCCTATTCCCCACATCAAAAACAATTATAAATTCCGCATCCGGCATTAATCGTTTCAGAGCCCACAAATGTCCTTCCGCATCCGATCGATTGCGGAAGCGAGCAACAACAACTCGCTGCATTTGGGGTAACAGCCTAATGACCACCCACGGATGAAGGCGTTCACAATAACTCATAATCAAATTGTCTCCTTTTTTAGGGGAGCCAGAGCTAGCCCGTTGATTTTGGACACTCGCCGGGCTAGCTCTTGACTCTGGGCGTCTCAGCGCCCACTGTTATACTATAGCACAAAAACATTACATTATAACATATATTGAAAAATTTTGTTACAAAAAATATATTGAAACTGGCAAGATGCCAGTTCTACTGCCAGTTTCAATATCAGTAGAGTGGGCATCCTGCCCGCGCGACCATAACCATGACACTGGCAAGATGCCAGTTCTACAGCTTGATGCCCGCGCGACCATAACCATGACACTGGCAAGATGCCAGTTCCACAGCTTGATGCCAGTTCTACAGCTTGATGCCAGTTCTACCGCCTGATCAATATCAGTAGAGTGGGCATCCTGCCCGCCCGACCATAACCATGACACTGGCAAGATGCCAGTTCCACAGCCTATTGCCAATTGCCTCTTGCCTCTTGCCTCTTGCCTCTTGCCTTCCCCACCCTTACTCCCCACGTAAATCCTTCAACACCTCTTCCGTAAAAGGATTCTTACCAGCCCGGAGTTCATCTATCCATTTCTGCCGTTTTGCTTTCGACTTATAATTGTCGGTCCAGTCTACAAATGCCTGAAAATCTGATATGGCTCCTGCGGTATCCCAAGTCAGAGCCCTAGCTAAACCACGACTATCCAAAATAAATAAATATCCAGGTACTTTGGCTACTGCTTTTTCACAGGTATCGATCACGTCAGCAGCATATCCATGGAGACTACCAAACCAACAGATTTCATTAACTTACACTTGTTACCCAGTGTTGATGTCCTTGAAACAGTGCTAATTGATTTCCTTCTAAATCCCAAACTCTGACCTGACTGCCTGACACAAGTGCTCGAAAGCCTACAAGAACGGCATCTTTACAAGCTCAGCTTATGCCCGCAAAAGAACCAGGATTGGTTGGTGTACCCTACGGACAATCCAAGGGCGATTGGCCGTAGTCCACGCTACGCGAACGAAATATTCAAGTGCCATTAGGAGCAGCCTTGGTGCTGGGGACAAGGTTTTGAGTCAAAAAGGGTAGAGTGGCATGAGAAGCTAGACTTACTACAAAAACAGCCTTTTTCTGATGTCAAACTCTACCCGTCTCTATAGTCAACAGGACTTAGGCAAGTAAACTATATATAGCGTGCTTGCCTAAGTCCTGTATGTGTAATTTGTTGTGGTCGAGCAGTGCCTCTGTTGTGGCGGGTGGTAGAACATAGCAGCGCCACTGTCAAGTTCCGGGAGTACAAACCACTGTTGCGCAAGCGGGCGTGGTTCTTAAGTCTTCACCCCGATGTGATGCTGAAAGCCCTTCGAGGCAAAGCCAATCATAACCTGATGAGTTGGTTGCAAGCCAGTGGAAGGCATTACTGCCTACGGTTCCGAGCGTGATTTACTGCTCCATGGCCCTCGCCGCTATCCCCAATAACTCAGTTATCTTTGGCCGACCTGAGCAGAAGCGGTGTTCTATCACAATATAGGCTTGTGGGAGGATGGAGAGCATCATTGTAACTTGGTACTAGCTACTGTCAAAGGTGTCAAAGAACCAAAGGCTGTTATTACTGATGAATCTCCTGCTTTGAAGACTTTGTGGCAATACGCACAGCGGTAAGGAGTCGAAGAGTTGTTTCAAGGGTAGCAAGTCAGGAGCTTTTGAACTGGAAGATTCTCGGATTAACTCGGCCGAAGCATACGAAGCGCTAATACCATTGTGGCCGCTTTCGCTCTCCAAAACAGCACTACTATTTGTCTGGCTGTACAACTTGCACCGCTTGCGTCAAATTGTTTGTCCCCATTGGCAGCAACGAGGCATCAGTTATCTCAAAATCGGTCTGCGCTGGCTCAAGGGGGTTCTCAACTTTGGACGCCAATTATTAACCCCTGTGTTCAAGTTACCCCGCGACCCGCCACCAAGCTTTGCTTCTTTGAAGGCTGATCCGCATTACTACGACCGCATCTGGTTTACCCGTATTCCCTCGAAGCACTGCACCCCTTGATCACTGCCATTTCCCAAGATGTGTCAGGCACTCAGCCTCATGTCTTACTTCTCTCCATTTTTAGCCAGTTAGATACACTTATGCCTTGGTTACATGAGCTGGGTTTTGATTTTTGTATGATCAGGTGCAAGATCTGAGTTTACCCTGACTACTTCTATGAGTTTTTCTATGAGTTTTTCTATGAGTTTTCTATGAGTTTTCTATAAGTTTTATATGAGTTTTTTTGATGAGTTTTTTTGATGAGTTTTTTTGATGAGTTTTTTGATGAGTTTTCTATGAGGTTTTCTATGAGGTTTTCTATGAGGTTTTCTATGAGTTTTATGAGGATAAGAGATATATAACAGGGCTACTATTAAATTGTTCTCACAAATTGATGGGGAGCAGGTCAAAGTTCCAGAACAAATGAACTATGTACCATCAGAGCAAGCTTAAACCCATGAGGGGGCTAGAGATTTAGTACAAATGTTCTGCATAAGTGACATGCTCCCTACTGATGAGCCATTTTTGAAAGGACTACTAATTATGGAAGTACTACTGACCAGAGATTCAAATGATCACCAGAGAGTATTTGCAGAAGTGCAAGGCTACAAGCACGCAAGCAACATCCACAACATCGTCTAC
>NZ_JAAHHS010000138.1 GCF_010692395.1 Moorena sp. SIO3H5 | reverse complement strand
TCCAAAGGCGAACACCCGGCTAACCTTAAACCTTCAAACCTTTAACCTGCTAACCTTAAACTTTCAACCTACCAACCTGCCAACCTGCCAACCTTAACCCTTAAGCCACTGCTAGAGGATTCAACCATCGCAAAATTTCCCGTTGCAAGCGATTTAAATCGCGATAGACTTCTTGCTTGACCCACTGACCGACGGCATCCAATGGGGTAAAAACTGCCCCTGGGTTTAAGGTCACATCTTGCCCTAAAGGTGTTAAATGATTTCCTGGTATCTGCTGTAGGACAACCATATTTGGAAAACGTTTCTGTAAGGCTTGGGTCAAGCTAACACTTTGGTCAATCTCGTCATCACTGAATTTAATCAGTAAATTACGCTGGATTTGATAGCGTTGAGTAATCAGAGAGTTCGTTTCTTGGGGTGATGGAGTAAACTCGACCTGGAAGATAGGATTGAGGTTTAACTGTTCCACAAAGGGAATGGCACGGTCAGCGGAATAGTTGTTATAGGAAATCAAGATATTACCAGCTCGTTCTACACTGAAGAGGCTGCCAATCAACAAATGTAGTTTGCACCCCATGCTGTGGCCGATACCATAGATGGGTAGATACCGTTTTCGTAAAGCATTGGTTACCTGTAAGCGATTGAGAGTAGTCTCGAAGCGGTTGAGTACATCTCGTGCGATCGCAATATGGTCGAGGGTATTCACAAACGGTGTCGCAATCACTGCATACCGTTGAGCTGCTAATTTTTCCAGTAACAATCGGTAAGTTACGTGGGGTGCTGTAGCAATAAACGCCCCACCCAGGAAATGGATAATCCCGGTGGGACGATTGGGGATTAAAACCCAGTTACCAGATATCTCTTGCCAGTCCATGCCATACTATACAGGGTTTACCTCTTTTATTGTAAAGATTTTTGTAGAGTACCCTGGAGTACTTTATTAATGTAGTATTAATATCTAAAATTTTGGCATTCAGAATTTACAATTCAGAATTCTCTTGACCTGGTACCATTAGTCGAAATTCATAAGTGTTGGGAGTAGACAATAATTCTGCACCCCTAGGATTAAGGTATCGCCCGTTGAATTTTAACTTCATGCGACTCTTGAAGCTACCAGCGCAGTAGCTAGGATTAGTATTAGCTCCAGGTGTGAAGGAAATCCTGTATTGAATTTCTCCTAGTGTAGGGTAGGCTTCGATATTAGGTAAATCTTGAGTAACACTAGTCATATCTTCAATTATTAAGTCTTTACCGCACTCATTCATGATTTGCTTGTTAGAAGCTAAGGCTTGAATTGCCGAGGTAATAAATTCTGATGCGGTGTTGATATCACCAGTAACTGGTTCTTGAGCATTTAACCCTGAAGCAAAAGCGAAAACCATAGCAGTTGCAGCAGCAATTAACGTATTTTTTACCTTCATCTTGAGCCTCGTTTAGTTGAGATTGATTATGAGCACACAGTTGAGAACACATCTTGAGTGCCCATGACAATTAGCACTGCTAATGGCGCAGTATCAGGAAAACTGGTTAGCGGCACTTACCCATACAATTCCCCAAAGTGTCTAGTTAGGTAACAATCTATAGCAAACTATATATAGCTATAATAGGAGGAAGATGAGGAGTACTAATTTTATAAAAAAATGCTATACTTGATAGATATATTAACAACTATTCTGAATCAAAATAATTCTTTATTGCTTAAGCACTCTGATTCTTTTTATGTCATTTCTTCTATATTAGAAATATCACATTACTTTGTCTAATTTTAGACTAAAAAACTCTACAGTACTTACGGAATAACTCTAGTTGTAGGGTGCTCTATTAACACACCCTACTAACTAAAGAATCGTAACTAACTCACTAAAGATTCAGCACTGACCTTAGTCAACTCTCGAATCTGCTCAATCAAATTGTTAATACCATCAGTATTGAGGCGATAACTGATGGGATGGGCAATCAGTCGTGCTGTACTCTCATACAAAATGTCAATTTCAATTAAGCCATTCTCTTTTAAGGTACGACCTGTGGACACCAAGTCCACAATTGCCTCCGACATCCCGGTAATCGGACCAAGTTCAACAGAACCGTAGAGGGGGATAATTTCTACTGGCAAATCCAGGTTATTGAAATATTCCCGAGCACAGTGAACAAACTTGGAGGCTACGCGACCATGAGCTGGCAAATCCAAAGGGCTTCGATAAGAGCTAGCTGCACGAACTGCCAATGACATCCGACAATAACCAAAGTGTAAGTCACCTAAAGTAGCCACTGCCGGGGTTTTTTCCTGTAACACATCATAACCAACTATCCCCAACTGAGCTTGACCATATTCCACGTAAACCGGTACATCTTGAGCTCGTACCAGTAGAGCTTGAGCAGTTTGACTGGGGTCTTGAATCTGGAGTTGGCGGTTGGCGGAGTCTAGGAAGGTACTAAAGTCTAGGCCAACGGATTGCAGTAGCTTGATGCTGTCTTTTAGGAGTGCGCCTTTGGGTAATGCGATGGTAATCATATGGGGAGCTTCGGGAGCTTTGGCAGGAGGTCAATTAGTTGACTGATCAGATCAACTATACCTGTAGAAGCTCTATTATAGAAGCCCGTGCCCGTCAAATTACCACCAACCCGATCATGTCCAGTTGAATAATTATGATTCCGGAGGGTACGTCATTAGTCATTTGTTAAACGTTTAAATCAGGAATCAGCTCTAGCACAGTTTTTTTAATGAAATCCCGCTGATAAAAGTCAGGATCAATAATCTTTCGATTCCAGACCACAATGTCTAAATCTATATAGCGCGGTCCATTTTTATTGGATTGCTTCACCCGCCCTTGGTCAATTTCGTTAGGTGCGCTTTCCGCATTAAGAATTAAATTCGCCACGGGTCGCACCTCTTGTTTAAGTTTTTGACGAAAGGTCTCAAAACCGTCTTCTGTGTGAATTAAAAAGGCACCATTTAGAAAATCAGGTTGCTCAGTAAAGCCTAGGAGTTTTGTTATGTAAAAGTGAGATTCATTAACAAAATTATCAGTTTTTGATAAATTATATTTTGCGAGTTTTACATTTTTATCAGGTTCAATATTAGAGCCAACACTTACTACTACTTCATTCACTACCACTTCATTCATCGTTTAGCACTCAATTCTATAGACACATAATCGGAAAATCGCAAAGCAAAAGGTTTATCAACTTTTACCTTAGCCCATATTATCCGGGGATTTTCCATTACAATTCTATCAATGACTTGGCTGTTAACTACAAGTAGTAGGCTTCGTTAATAACCCACCCTACAGATAGAGTCGCTGCGTAAGTCTTACAATTGTGTTGATAGTCAAAGGTCAACCGTCAACTATCAACAAAATCAATGCGTATTCTTTTAGTAGATGATGAAATTGAGCTGACTGACCCCCTCTCTCGGGTATTAACTCGTGAAGGTTACACTGTAGATGTAGCTTATAATGGTGCCTCAGGAAATGAGTTAGCTTCCCTTGGCGCTTATGACTTGTTAATCTTAGACTGGATGCTACCGCACATTTCTGGGTTAGAAATTTGCCAACAAATGCGATCGCATGACGCCACTACCCCAGTTCTTTTTCTAACCGCCAAGGACACTGTAGATGACCGAGTCATGGGATTAGATGCTGGTGCTGACGACTATATAGTTAAACCATTTGAACTGCGGGAATTACTCGCTAGAGTCCGGGCTCTGCTTCGGCGTTCTGCTGGGACTGATGCCAATCCCAGCCAGCGGTTACGGGTTGGAAAAATAGAATTAGACTTAAATAATCAAATAGCTTATCGCCACGGACGCCCAATTGAGCTATCGGAAAAAGAAAGCCAACTGCTAGGGTACTTCATGAGCCATGTTGGTCTATTATTATCCCACACGCAAATTTATCAACATTTGTGGCCATCCGAGGAAATCCCAAAAAGTAACAATTTAGCTGCTCTAGTTCGTTTGTTGCGTCGCAAAATCGAAATTAAGGGTTCCGCCCCCCTGATCCATACAGTTTATGGTAAGGGTTATCGGTTTGGTTGATAGTTATTTGTTAATAACTAAATTTAGTTATTTGTGATTGAAATTGACTACAGGGGCTAAAGGACATGCGATGCAGCCGACATGGTCCGTATTTTTGCAGTGCTAACCGATGCTTTTTAGTACCATAGCCCATGTTCGCTGTCAAATCATACTCTGAATACTTGGTAGCTAGACGAATTATTAAATCATCACGCCACACTTTGGCTACAATACTGGCTGCCGCAATATGAAGCGATCGCTGATCTCCCTTTACTAGATTTCGTTGTGCTATCGGTAAATCTGGCAACACGTGTAACCCATCAATCAGGCAAAGATCGGGCTTAACTTTTAATTTAAGCACAGCCCGTTTCATAGCTAACAATGACGCCTGTAAGATATTGAGCTGGTCAATTTCTGCACTAGTGGCATAACCAATAGTCCAATCCAGTGCCAATCCCTGAATTTCTTGAGACAGCTTTTGGCGTCGTTTCGGGGACAACTTTTTACTATCTTTAACGCCAGATAGAGCCAGTTGTGGCAGAACCGATACAGGTAAAATCACTGCTGCTGCCACAACTGGACCAAATAAGGCACCTCGCCCTACTTCATCTACTCCAGCCACTAAGGAAGGAGTACCGGATTTATCCGGTAACTCAAACACTTCAGTGACTTTGTCCGTTGTCATTTATCCAATGCTGAAGAGCGGCGACGGCGGCGGCGCACGATGGGGGGACTGTTAATGGTGGCATTGGCAGTAATGGGTTGATCAGATCCAGTTTCTGCAATTGGTGTGGCAGCAGTAGATTCTAGCAAGTCTGATTCGTCTAACTCTAGCTGATCGTCGCTGGAGGATGGACTATTAGTTGAATCGGTAGTTGAATCGGTACTTGAATCGGTACTTGAATTGGATAATTCTTCTTCATTATCCTCGATTTTTTCTCCCGGCAGTAACACTGAGATAATTGCTGACCTAGGATCTTTCACCTCTCGGTCTAAATTTAGTATAGGGGAAATGCCCATCAACGCATAAACATCTTGTTCTTCTGGGCTCATTTCAACCCTGACCAATTCTGGTGGTTCCTTTTCTTGAGCAAACTTGACTAGCTGGGGTTTTTCTACTCCTGAGCTGGATACCTCGTTTTCTGTGATGGTATCAAAGTTGGATGAGACAGAGATCACCCGATTGACTCCCCTAGTAATTGGTTCTTCCCTAATCACCGGGTCATCAATACGACGGCGGCGGCGACGGCGATTATTTGCTGCTCCTCGTTCCTGATAACTGGGGTGATTGAGCAAGTCCAACTCATTATCATTCTCAGAAGATAAGTCTACGGGTTCGGGGAACTGTGGAATGCTTCGCTCTGCTGGTAAGGGGATCGGTGCTAAGGTTTCTAGTGCTTCTGCTTCGACTTCACCGGGAAGATGTACCAGATGTCCTAACCCGCCACAGGTAGCACAGCTTTTACCAAACAACTCGTAAATATTTTGCCCTTGGCGCTTGCGAGTCAGTTCGACCAAGCCAAGTTCCGAAAGCTGGGCAATCTGGGGTCGGGCTTTGTCCTCTTTTAAGGCTTGATTGAAGTGTTCGAGAACCTGCAACTGATCCCGCCTGGTGTCCATATCAATGAAGTCAACAACGATCACCCCAGCTAGATTACGTAGGCGCAGCTGGCGGGCAATTTCTGTTGCTGCCTCACAGTTAGTCCACAAAACCGTTTCCCGCGCTGTAGCTGAGCGGGTAAAGGAACCAGAGTTCACATCAATTACGGTTAGAGCTTCGGTAGGTTCAATGATAATGTAGCCACCAGATGGTAAATCTACTCTTGGCTTGAGGGCTTCTCGAATTGCAGCATTGACCCGGAAATATCCCAAAATTGGCATGCGATCGCGATGATGGTCAATCAAGACCCCCTCTGGTGCTTGACCTCCGCTCCAGCTCAACAAGTGCTGTTTAACCCGTTTGACTGCAGTACTAGAATCGACCACAATCCGATTCACATCAGCAGTGTACATATCCCGGAGGACACGCTGAATAAAATCATCATCCCGATTAAGTAGGGCTGGTGCTCTGGTAGACGTTGCTTCGAGCTGGACAGCTTCCCATTGTCTTTGCAGGTTTTCCAAATCTTCCATAATGGCTTCTTCGGCTCTGCCTTCAGCTTCGGTGCGCACCAGCACTCCCATGCCCGATGGTTTGATTAGAATTGCTAGAGCTCTGAGGCGATTGCGTTCACTTTCGCTCTTAATCCGCCGAGACAAGTTCACTCCTCGGCCATAAGGCATCAGCACCAAATAGCGACCGGGTAAACTAATATTACCTGTAAGCCTTGGCCCTTTATTACCAGTGGGTTCTTTCATCACTTGCACCAACACCTTCTGCTGGGGAGTCAGCAGTTCGGTGATCGCACCAGACCGGCGTTTCAAGCGCAATGGTCCTAGGTCTGTCACATGAATAAAACCATTGCGATCGGGATCACCAATGTTGACAAATGCGGCATCAATACCCGGTAAGACATTTTCTACAACACCGAGATAAATATCACCGACCTGGTGATTACCGGTGGCAACTACTAGTTCTTGAATTTGATCTTCCCAAAATACAGCAGCAAGTTGATGTTGCTCTGCAATAATAATTTGCTTTGGCATGCAATTTCCTCAAAACTTCGTGGTACGCTTAGTCCTACAGTTAACGATAGGAGTCGTACTCTATTTCTAGGTCTGAAATGTTCGGTGATTTACTGCCATTAAACTGATCAGCCACAGAGACTAATAAATAGACTATGAATAACTAGAGGTGCGGCCCGTGATTACGAACGCGCCCCGCGTGACCTACGGTCAAGGGGTTGCTCGCCATCAGCGATGCAGCGCGGTCTTGAGGGTTACCCCCATGAGCGACTGCATCAAGAACGGAAAGCGCACTTAACTATTTTGTTGCTCATCGTTTGTTCGCGTAGCGTGACCTACGGTCAATCGAAAACTGTACTCAATGGCTGTACTCAATGGCTGTAGTTAATGGCGGTGAAACTGTCTCGAAGCCCCGTCTGTTTAGAGGGGGGTGCTGACAGGGTTTTTCGTGGTTTGGTGAATGGGATTGTAGCGGCTCTGCTGATTGTAGCACTTGGAGGTGCGACATTAGTTCTCTACTTTAAGACTCGCTTTCCAGTAGGATTTTCTGTCGCAAAGTCGAAAATTTTTGAGGTGCGCCCCCGTTCCCGCCCCGCGTCGGCTTTGCCGAAAGGCGCGACCCAAGGCCGGGTTGCCGGGCCAAAGGAAAGCTCACAATCACGGGAATTTAATTAGCCAAGTAAGAGCGCACCTATGTGTAATTGTCTCGCAATCTGCCTCGCTGCTTTTCCTATAATCCCGTAGGGACTTCGGGGGATGTTAAGCCTGACAAATTGATCACGTGACTCTTCTGGATTTAACTAATTTTAACCGATTTTATCAGGATTTTGATTAACAGTTGTGAAGCCGTAGTCTCTATCCAGTCGCACTCTGAAATATAGACAACGGATTAATTAGCCACTGATATAACTGATACAAAAATGGAGTTGAAGCCACTCCCCCCATCAATAAGTGTGACCAGTGGCAAATTCAATTCCCATTAGGAAAGCTCACCTATGCTAAAACCGGTTATTTCGATGGTTTTGGCTAACTACAGCTCCGATAGCTGAAAGTTAGTTGACCCATTATCGGCATTGTTCAGGATTTACCACAAACTACCCAGTTGCTACCAATATATCCAAAAGTTTGAATTTTTTATTAGCTGACTATTTCCTGACCAGAGGTCTGGAAATTCTTCAGGGTTTCTGTCTATATCTCCTGAATCTCCCTGTTTCAGCAGCTTTACTGCTTAGATTTAGGGTAGTGAGGCACATATGTTTGCCTTGTTGGGGATGTGTTATATTCTTATCCTACTTTATCACATTGGTAAGATCCTTTGGGACTCTTACCCTGCGCTTCCCATACGACACCTACCCAATACAGGTAAAGTGCGGGGATTTTCGCGGTTCAGCTAAGGAGCGAAATCTCCTTTGTGGTACCGATGTGATCGTAGCCTAGAAGCTTACGCTTTGCAATTTAAAAGCTAGTTTCGGTTACCCCACCCAAATTATAAAATATGGCTAGGGACTGCGCTCAACAATTTTGTTCAATTAATTTTGACAGCTTGAGATTGGCGCAGAGACTGAATCGTTGTGATCGTATGCTCAGCCACCAAGCTAATTTCCGCCATGGTATTAAAGCGTCCAATTCCAAACCGGATGGAGGCATAAGCCAGATTTTCCGGATTTCCTAGGGCTAATAGTACGTGGGAAGGAGCTACAGTTGCTGAGGAACAAGCCGAGCCAGAAGAAACGGCGGCCACAGGGTGTAATCCTAGTAGGAGGGCTGCGCCATCTACTCCCTCCACACTAATGTTAAGGTTTCCGGATAATCGCTGGGTAGGATGACCATTGATCTCGATACCTTCTAGTTTAGAGAGAGTGGTCCACAGACCGTCCCGCAGTTCTATCAACCGTTGAGATTCTGAGGGTTGTTCTTCTAACCCCAGTTCCACAGCCTTAGCAAACCCCACAATCTGAGGGGTATAAAGTGTGCCAGAACGCATCCCTCGTTCATGTCCACCGCCATGGAGCTGTGGTGCAAGCCTTACTCTAGGGTTACGACGCCGGACATAGAGAGCTCCAATCCCCTTTGGTCCATAAATTTTATGGGCTGTCAAGGACATTAAATCAATCTTCATCGACTGCACATCCAAGGGGATTTTGCCAATAGCCTGGGCAGCATCTGTATGGAATAGTACATTATGCTGGCGACAAAGATCTCCAATCTCGGCTAATGGCTGCAACACTCCAATTTCATTATTGGCTGCCATGACCGAGACTAAAATGGTATCAGGACGGAAAGCCTGCTCTAGCTGGCTTAAATCCACTAGTCCATCATCTTTTACCGGTAGAAATGTCACCTCAAACCCTAGGGTTTCTAAATAGTGACAGGGGTCAAGAACAGCATTGTGTTCAGTTTGCACGGTAATCAGGTGACGTCCTTTACTTAAATAAGCCTCAGCCACCCCTTTAATGGCTAGATTGTTAGCCTCTGTGGCACCACTAGTAAAAATGATCTCGACCGGTGTGGCATTGATAGCATCTGCTAGAATCTGACGCCCTTGTTTCACCGCTGCTTCAGCTTCCCAGCCATAGGTATGGCTGATACTGGATGGATTGCCAAAATGTTCAGTGAAGTAGGGTAACATTGCCTCCAACACCCGTTCATCCATAGGTGTTGTGGCATGGCAGTCTAGGTAAATTGGGCGATGCATGGTTTTTCGTTAGTTAAAAATTGCAGCTGCTACGGGATACATTATGATCAACCTCCTCCCCATGACCTGATCACCCTATCATCAGGTGATAGGGAGGAGGCGAGCACAAAGAGCGGAAAGCGCACTAAGATGTTTCACCACTCAAATTAAATTCCTAGATCTCGAATCCACAGTTTTTGAGAGGTGCAACTATTAGCCTTAGCGATGCAGCGCGGTCTTGGGAAGGCAGCGCGGTCTTGGGGAGGCAGCGCGGTCTTGGGGGTTTCCCCCATGAGCGACTGCCGTGGTCCCCCCCATGAGCGACTGCATCAAGACATAGCTCTCTAAACTTTGTCAAACATTATCCATTATTTTATAATGAAATAAGTTAGTAACTTGTTTAACAAGGGAACACTACCGCCCAACGAAGAACTAAAAGCCTTGGCAGCTGGTCGTAAGTTAAGCGACGTAAAATAATGGACTGAGTGAAGTTACAGTGCGGTTTGAGAGTAGGCAGCAGAGCCTCCATTAAGAAAATTAGCGCAATGCTTTTGGCATTGCTTTGTCGGCAACAACCATTAGTTAAAACTAATGCTATACCATCGTCCTATCTACTTGTGAGTAGGTTTGTACAGGTTAAATGTTGCACTGCTTTCCTAGATCACCAAGGGCTACTGGTTAAAATCCCATTACCCAAGCGATGCACCAGGTGCGACCCGTGGCGAATTTAATTCGCCTAGCGATGCAGCGCGGTCTTGGGGGAAACCCCCATGAGCGACTGCATCAAGACAAGGAAAACGCACCATTACGGTCTTGGGGGAAACCCCCACTAGCTATTGCATCAAGAATGGATGGTTAATTTTCCATTGTCCATTTTTTTGCAGCTTTCGCTGTTCATTATCCTCACAACACACTCCACCCTTTAAGAATTTAGTGCAGTTCATCAAAACGGCAATTTTGACTGAATACGCTTTAACTCGAGACATGTTGAACAGATTGATTTAATTTTCCCTGGTGTCAAGGCAGAATTAACTACACGAGTTTTGAGACCGCATTTAGGACAGATGGGTTGATGATTAATGATCACCCACATGCCCCACTTGAACTCAATTACTTTTTCAAGCTCAAGCTGTTTCAGTCCTTGGGCAAGTCGCTCTTCTGAATACCGGCACTTCCTGTTCAATTCATCTTGAGTCAGTTTCCCATAGTCAGATGTACAGAGCAGATGAACGATTTTACCACAGGTTTCTTGTAAGTTACTTAATTGTTCTTGGGGAGCTACAGGCTTCTCCGGTTTGGTGTGGCGGGGAGGACACAGTGGGTAGCTCGAGAAATTCACTCGATTGTGTGTAGTGACTTTCGGTGTAGTGACTTTCGGTGTAGTAACTTTCGGTGTAGTGACTTTCTGCTTCCAACGGACTAACGTTGAAGAATCAGCGTGGCCACTTGTCATGGGAATGTAGCACTTATCTGACTTAATTTTGAGTTGCTGATTTTCCTGAGCAAGGGTATTGCTTTGCTTAGCCGTTACCCTGTTTTCCCAGTTCTGATGCTTTAACATATGGTGTAGATGTTCAACCCTTTTCACAACTATCCTAGTTTTGTTAAAAATATTGAACAACCGTGATTATACGTAAGATACTCTTTTGCTCACCGGGGAGTTACCACTGAGTTTTCACGGAGAAGATAAGCTCAATCTATTCATATTTGGGCAGCATAGTGGTATGGACGCGCTTCGCTTCTGGCTATGCGATCGCATGGTTGCCAGCTGGGGTCAATTTCGATTTCTAGTGCTCCCTACCAAAGCGGAGAATGGCCACCCCCGAGCCTACACTTACCGGATCCGGAAGTGTTACATTATGTCACCAGAACAGAGTGGTAAAAAAATTGGACACAAGTAAAGACAGTTCCTTAAAACACAGCAAAATTCACCAAAGGCTAAGTCAATTGATTAAGGTGCTGGCTCAACAATTTGGTAGTGTCCGGGAACTTGCTAGGCAAGTCAATGTCACTAACAACACCTTGACAAATTGGATGAATTGTGATCATACTCCCAGCTTAGAGAAGCTAGAGAGGCTAGCTAAAGGTATTGGTTGGACAACGGAAGAGTTGATCAGCTTCTTGGTTAGTGAGGAAAAGCCTCTCGAAGCCATTGAGCGAAACAAGAAATCGAGTTCCTCTACTTTGAGACCACCTATTTCCATGGAGCAGATTTTGGCAGAGCTTCAGTGGCGACCAGTAGACCAATTAGTTGAGATTAATTTAGCGATCGCTAAACGGTTGCAAAGGGAATTCAGTGGCTCGACAGATACCACTGGCCTAGAGGAGGTGTTAAATCAGTCTCCTCAATTTGAGGAACTCAAGGGAGTGAAATTTATTTCACTGAGCTTAAAGGCAAGGCGACGATTAAAGAATTGGGTGACAATCTGCCAAAGTTATGTAGGCTTGAGTCCAGAGGAATTCATCCAAGTCGCTGTGGAGAAGCACAAAATTGACCCAGGAACCTTTGGGCTATTTTATAAGAGCATCATGGAACTCTCTAGTACTCCGTTTCCCCAGAGTTACTATGAGTGGCTTTTCCCGTTAATTTCTCCAGTGAGTGGTTGGATCGGGTCAGCACAAGAAACTCCTATTCTAGATTTTTCGAGAACTTACACAGAAACTTATACAGAACCTTGGAGTAATTTCATTGAGAACTTAGAACACATTAGTAATGGAGTAACTACCAAGTCTAGTTCAATTCTGTTTTAACCAGGTTTTGTTAAGGGTTGACAATTGACGGTTTACTGTCAACGCTGAATATAAGGAAACTGTCTACAAACAAACCATTGCGTTAATGCTGCAGTTTAGATCAAGTCACAAACTACGCGAAAACCAAAGGAGATATATGTAACATCCGGAGCATTGAAATTGCGATAATCACTATGGCAGTACCCAGAACTGTTGAGCCAAGACCCTCCCCTGAGCAACCGATCCCGATCCTCATTATTGCTTAGCCACGCACTGCCATCCGATGGTTTACCCTGGTGATTTTCATGCCAATGGTCAGCACACCATTCCCAGACATTGCCATGCATATCGTATAGCCCAAAGGCGTTAGCTACTTGAAAACTCCCGACAGTGGTAGTTTTCTCTCGAAAGATACCTTTTGCTTGTGAACCATCAGTGTCAGTCTTCTGATGACCATCGTAGTTAGCTAAATTAGTGGTAATTGTTTGACCAAAGTGAAATTTTGTGGTACTTCCAGCACGACAGGCATATTCCCATTCCACTTCACTGGGTAGCCGATAGGTACGTCCCGTTTTTTGAGAAACTCTGGCACAAAATTCTACAGCGTCATACCAAGATATCTGCTCGACAGGCAGATTATCTCCTTTGAAGTTGGATGGATCAGAATCCAAGTCACGACTGACTTTGGGTAAGGAAGCAACTACTTTCCACTGTGCCTGAGTTACACTAAACTTTCCCATATACAAGGGCGTCACAGTGACCAAGTGTTTAGAAGCTGGTGAACCCATAGTAAAGGAGCCGCCAGGGATAGATACCATTTCCAGCATCACCCCGTTTCCTAAGTTTTCCTTAAAAAACTTCCCTTGATGAAGGTTACGATTGGTTATTTGACCTTGGGGATTCACTCTGACCACATCAAATTCAAAGTCTTGTAGGGATACATTGGTGACTTTTGCTTTTTCCTGCTGATTACTGGGGGATAGTGACTTATCCTTTTCTACCTCTTGAGTAAAATTGAGGCTCAAATGGTTAGGGGTGAAGGTGTGGGAGGGTGAGTCTGAGAGTTTATCAATGACTGTTGCTAATACTAGTCCGACACTGCCAAAACCAGCGGCTTTGAGTAATTTCCGTTTAGTCAATACCCTCGTTAACTTTGTATTGCTTAAACCTATGGAAGACCCCTTTAAGGGAGTGGATAGTATTTTTGATAGTACTTGGCGTCGTGAGGGTGCTGGATTTATCACCTGCTCAAGTTTGGCCAACTGTTGCAAAATCTCCCCAGTATTCCGAGGACGCTGACTGACTAAGGGAGCCATCAGTTGGTCGATAAATTCTCTGAGTTGAGGCGAGATATGAGGGGCATAGGGGTGCCACAGTAATTCACTGGTATCAGGATTGTAAAGAAGGGGATCCATCGGTTCCTTACCAGTGAGCAGATAAACAAAGGTGCGCCCCAAGGCAAAGAAGTCCGATTGTGGCATGGCATAGCCTTGCTCTTGTTCTGGTGGTGCGTAACCTGGAGTATGAATCTGGGTGTTTTTACCGCCAGCAATAATGGTGTTAGTGACTTGCCGCACAGCCCCAAAGTCAATGAGCACCAGTTGTCCATCTTTCCTGAGAATGATATTGGATGGTTTAATATCGCGATGGAAAAAGTGCTTCTGATGGACTACATGGAGAATTTTTACCAGTTGGGATAGCCATTCCAAGGCTAAGGTTTCGTCAATAGGGTGCTTCTTTTGTTGGTGCTGATACTCCTCTAAATCTAGCCCTTCAATGTATTCGAGAACCATGCAGTGTAAGCTGATCTCGTTGTTTCTGGGAGAGAAGATAAATGTTCCTTCTGATTGGGGAATTCCTGGATGATTCAGCTGACTCAAAACCCATGCTTCTTGCTCAAACAGCTCAATTGCCCGAGATTGGTAGTCAGTCAAGACTTTGAGAACTTTGATAGTGTTGTGATTACTTTTTTGATCAAGTACCTCATAGGTCTTACCGAAAGCACCTTTGTCACTGAGTAACCCAATCACACGATAACGTTCTGCCAAGAGTAATTCCGAACCACAGGCTTTGCAGAATAGGGTATCTTCTGTATTGTAAGGTTTAGAACAATCGGGATTAATGCACCAAGTCATGATTCCCTACCTACGAGCTACTGATACAAGCTACTGATATGAGCTACTTAAGCGATCGCAAAACCTAAAAAATATTCCAGGGACAGGACAGCGATCGGGCTTTACTTTAGTTTTTGGTTACCGGTCCTGTTTAATACCGAAATCACAGAGGTTTTGATTGGTTTTTCCACCACCAAACTAATCGCCCAAACTAATCTATAGTATGACTGCTTTGGCGCGAAATTTCAAAAATTTTAAATTTTTAAAATTTAAGTAAATCCACAGTTGCTAATAACAGCCTAAGGATTTAGGAGTATGTTTATTGGCTGAAAGCCAAGGTAGTTTTAACCGGTTGGCGGTAGTATAACCACAGAGTCCACGGAGTTTTAATCCGTGAAAATGTCAATCATATTATTAGCTTAGTCTAGTAAGTATTGTTTGTCATGCCAACTTGGCATGTGTTTTTGAAGACTTAGGGGAGTTAAAAAGTCCTAGATTTTTTTAGGGAGTAGGGAGTAGGGAGTAGGGAGTAGGGAGTAGGGAATAAAAAAGAGGGGACTTTGAAATTTGTGAAAAATCCTGTGTACATCATTACTATAAAAAAACGATATAAACATAACTAATTTTTGGTCTAAACTAAAATTAGTCATGGCACTACCTTCGGCAACCATTAGCCTAAAGCTTAAACCCTATGGTGGAAAGACCTTTGGTGCTTCCCTGGCAGAAATTGCCTGGATTGGGTAGAATCAGTGACGGGATTTGCGATCGCAGGTCAGCTATCAGCTAATGCGCACTTATCACAGGCTAGAAGCCTGTGCCACGCTACTTGAGGTGCTATCAGCGGTCAGCCAAAGGCTGATAGCTGAATGCTTAATACTTAATCCTTAATCCTTCATCTTTAGTCTTATGCTACCTGGTCAAGAACCCCCACAACTACTGAAAAAACACCTATTTTTCCAAGGAAGACGATTTAGTTTCGAGGTGAATAATCTACGTCTTCCTAATCAATCAGAAGGGCAATGGGAATGCATCCGTCACCCTGGTGGTTCCTTGGCGGTACCGGTAACACCAGATGGCAAACTGGTACTAGTACGGCAATATCGCTTTGCTGTTAGTGGGCGTCTTTTGGAATTCCCTGCTGGTACGGTAGAATCCCATGAAAACCCAGCTGAAACTATTAAACGGGAGATAGAAGAAGAAACTGGCTATCGCGCTCATAGCTGGAAATCTTTGGGAAAATTTCCCCTTGCTCCTGGCTATTCCGATGAGTACATTTATGCGTTTCTAGCGGAGGATTTGGAGAAATTGGAAGCCCCTCCTAAGCAAGATGATGATGAGGATATAGAAGTGATTTTAATGACACCGAAAGAGTTAGAACAAGCTATATTGGAGGGTGAGCCAGTGGATGCTAAATCTATTTCCAGCTTTTTTATGGCTCGTCCGTTTTTGAATGACTAACCTGATTCTCTTCTGGCATCGCCGTGATTTACGGATTTCTGACAATGTGGGACTAGCTGCTGCTTTTGAGCTCAGTCCAAAGCTTGTCGGTGTTTTCTGCCTTGACCCTACTATTCTAGAGCGCGATGATATTGCCCCAGCAAGAGTAACTTATATGATTGGCTGCTTACAACAATTGCAGCAAAGTTACAGACAAGCTGGTAGCCAACTTTTAATCCTACATCAAGACCCTAGGCAAGGAATTCCTAATTTAGCTGTTGCTCTGGAGGCTAAAGCTGTTTGTTGGAATTGGGATGTGGAACCTTATTCTAAGGAACGGGATCAAGCTGTAACAGCAGGGTTGAAGGAAAAGGGTATTGCTGTGTATAACTATTGGGATCAGTTATTACACGCACCAGGAGAAATTTTCACTAAGTCTGGCAACCCCTATACTGTCTACACTCCTTTCTGGAAAAATTGGCAAGGTCAATCTAAGGCAGAACCTGTAGCAACTTTGAGTAGGGTTGAATCCCTGACGGAAATAGAACAAGAGAATGCTTTGGCAGCAGGGGTGATTGATTTACCTAGTGCTAGAGATTTGGGGTATGTCTGGGACAATGAACTGTTAGTGCCACCAGGGGAAAAGATCGCCCAAGAGATTCTGGAGAAATTTTGCGATCGCACTATTGGGGATTATCAGGAACAACGTAATTTCCCAGGGGTGGATGGTACCTCTAAACTTAGTGCTGCTCTCAAGTTTGGTGTGATTGGGATTCGCACGGTTTGGCAGGCGGCTCAGAATGCTTATAACTTGAGTCGCAGTGATGAAGCTCGGCAAAGTATCCAAACCTGGAAACAGGAACTGGCTTGGCGGGAGTTTTACCAACATGCCATGTATTTTTTCCCAGAATTAGCACAAGGACCTTATCGCCAGAAATTCCAAGATTTTCCCTGGGAGAATAATCCAGAATTCTTTCAAGCTTGGTGTGAGGGCAAGACTGGCTACCCGATCGTTGATGCGGCGATGAGGCAGTTAAATCAAACCGGATGGATGCATAACCGCTGTCGGATGATTGTTGCTAGTTTTCTGACTAAGGATTTGATTATTAATTGGCAGTGGGGGGAAAAGTATTTTATGCAGCGGTTATGGGATGGAGACCTGAGTGCCAATAATGGTGGTTGGCAATGGAGTGCCTCTAGTGGCATGGATCCTAAACCATTGCGAATTTTTAACCCAGCTAGTCAGGCTAAAAAGTTTGACCCGGACGGTGAGTATATTCGGGAATGGTTACCAGAGTTGAGTTCTGTGGATACCGAGTATTTGGTGACTGGGAAGATTCCTGAAAGCGGACGCGAAATGTGTGGGTATCCAGCACCAATAGTCGATCATAATCAGCAGCAGCGTCGGTTTAAGGAATTGTATAAGGAGTTATAGCGCTATGGGCAAGTCAGAAGTCAGAAGTCAGAAGTCAGCTAGAATCACGTTTCGGAGTTTAGAAGCGCTGCATCAAGACAGGTGCGGAAGCAAGTTCCGCGTTCTATTCCCGTTTGGCCGTAGGCCACGCTACGCGAACGGGCAGCATCGGGCAAAGCCGGAAAGGGTGGCCCAAGGCCTGAGCTTCCTAAAATCTAGGATGAAAAAAGTACCTCACCCAAGTGGAAACCGTTATGATATTTACAAATAGGTCATGAAGAATATGGGTGATTTAGCATAATATCAAAAACTCTACAAAGCTCTTTACTAATGGTAGCTGTTACCTGTTTTATATTCCCTTTCCTTATCCATTATATGTTTCCATAGATCGGAAGAGCTTCTTTTAGGGAAAG
>NZ_JAAHHS010000137.1 GCF_010692395.1 Moorena sp. SIO3H5 | reverse complement strand
TGGCAGTTGGGGGAGTAAATTTGTGGTTCAGGCGAGAAATGAAATTTTTGAAGACGTGATGCGCGTAGCAGGACTAACGGAAATTATTGAAATTCCTACAGTATTGATAGTACCAGAAAAAGGTCTTAATCGTGCCGATGGGCAACTAAAACCCTATAAAACTTATTTAAAAAAATTAACTATTCGTCAAGTTCCTGGCAATCATTGGCCTTTTTTAGTAGAACCGGAAGAGTTTAATCGGGCTGTAGAGCTGTTTTTGGAAGAACAACAGCAAAAGCCATCTGAGCTTGAGTAATCACTGGTTACTCTGATGTTTCAGAATTAGACCATTCAATATGAGTATAATAATTACTATATATTTATTCTGTATTTATGGATAACACAGTTTTCTTGGGTATGGGCACTTTGGAGGAGTGGCTAACAGTATTAGGTTATGCATCCTTAATTGCTTTTGTTTTTTGGCGCGTGATGCTCACAAAGCCGAAGTGATATAGCGCTACGCGCAAGTCAGAAGTCAGAAGTCAGAAGTCAGAAGACAGAAGTCAGCTAGACTCACGTTTCGGAATTTGGTAGTGATACACAATTAGTGATTTTAGCAGTCCGGATGCGATCGCCAAAGGCGTGGCCTACGGCCAATCGCTTAGCGGCTCTATTCGCTTAGCGTGCCCTTTGGCCTTAAGAGCATCGCATTCGAATGGCTTTTTTGGCATCATAATAGTGTAAACATTAGGGCAAACCATGACCACTTTCACTCTACGAGATATTCCTGAAGAGCTTTACCAAAAGATTAAAGACATGGCTGCCCGAGAAGGCCGTTCTGTGAATCAACAGATTTTGGTGTTATTGGAGCGGTCTGTGCTACTATCCCAACGACCACCAGCAGACCTTCTCAAAGGTGCTATTCAGACGCGCTCCCAGGTTAGATAATGATGATTGCCGTCTTGAGTAGGTTTACTCAATACTAGCCTGCTATCTGATAAAAATTCAAAAGTACGTTCCAAGTCTGTACCAGTCCAGTCAGGAATAAGGCTAACTTCCACATGATGAACGACTTTGTTTCCTTTAATTTCATATTTACCGCTATAGGAAATGTAGTTAGTGGATGCCTGAAAATATCTCAACCCAGCTTTGATATACTTCCACCCATTGATTAATAACCAGGGTCTTGAAATTAGTGTTCTACCTTTGCTCATTTCTTCAAGAGACATCTTAAGATTTGGACGATTTTTTTTCATAATGGTAGCAGACATATGTTGATATTCTGTGTATGTAATATAACCAATGGGATTTTTACCAAATGGGTGGGAAATTTTTCCCTTTCGAGTTTTACTTTCCCAAGAAATCAGCTTCCAAGTACCAACAAAATTATTGTTTATCATCTTTTCATCCTTATGTATTTAAATTAGTTATCAGTTATAGCGTTTCTAGGACTAATGAGGTACACATAACTGTTTGACTATTGGCTCTTACCTCTTCTGTGTTACCTGCTCCGAAGTCCCTGCTCCGAAGTCCCTGCTCCCTGCCCCCTAAAACCCGGATATTTGTATCTCAGTAGTGATCACTATTTATGGATAACACAGTTGTATTTGGTATCGCCAGTTGGCAGGAGTGGCTAACACTATAAGACTATTAGGTTATGGCTCCTTAACTGCCTTTATTCTCTGGCACGTGATGCTCACAAAGCCCAAGTGATAGCTAGTAAGTTCCTAAATGCCTAGAAACTTTGGCTTTTAATAAGCTCACCAGTACCGGATCCATATATCCATAACTATCCGGTATCTCTAGACAAACCACTCGTTGCTTATTTAAGTACTTTTTAAATTTCTTGGATAGCTTGTTTCTGTGGGACTTTTCCATAACAAAAATAATGTCTGCCCACTTAAGTAGCTCAGGAGTAACTGGCACCTCAGCGTTATTATTTAATCCTGCTGAGGCAACCAACAGTCTTGGTTCTTCAGCAAACACTGCCTCAGCCGTTGGACTTCTTAACTTATTTTGACTGCAAATAAAAAGTACTTTCTTCATTACAGCGATTTGACTCAGGATAATTACCCTGTCTTGATGCAGTCGCTCATGGGGGAAACCACGGCAGTTGCTCATGGGGGTAACCCCCAAGACCGCACTGCCTCCCCAAGACCGCGCTGCATCGCTTAATAAAAATTTCGCCATCTCCCCACACTTCCCACCCTACACCCTACACCCTACACCTTCCCTGCTCCCTGCTCCCTGCTCCCGACTCCCTGCTCCCTAAAACCTAGATATTTGTACCTCACAAGTCGTAGAATTGCTATATCAGATACACCCCTATCACTATGACTACAGCAACTAATCCGACTCAAATTAACTCTGGTATTGGCGGTACCAAAAATTTCTACAACTGGAATTGGCAAGACAAACAGTATCGAGTGGTCTACGAAACTATCGGCGCAGGAAACCCGGTACTGTTACTGCCTGCTTTTAGTACCGTTTCTAGTCGTACAGAAATGAAAGGTATTGCCAATCTACTCGCTAGCAACTATCAAGTTACAGTTCTCGATTGGTTAGGATTTGGCGACTCTCAATGCCCTCCTGTAGATTACAATCCTGTATTATTTCAGCAGTTATTAGCAGATTTTGTTAACTCTGTTTTTAATAATAGCTCAATAATTTTAATGGCTGCCGGTCATGCGTCTGGATACGCTTTAAAATTTGCCCAAGATAATCCAGATAGTATTTCTAAACTAATTTTAGTGGCTCCCACTTGGAAAGGACCGTTAAGAGTAATGGGTTTACCCGATGGAGTGAGAAACGGAGTAAAAAACCTAGTGCGATCGCCCTGGTTAGGTCAGAGTCTATACTATCTCAACACTACCCCTTCGTTTCTGCGCTTGATGTATAAACGCCACGTCTATGTGGATCAAACCAAACTAACTCCCGAATTTATCGCCCAAAAACATGAAATCACTTCCAAAGATGGCGGCAGATATGCCCCGGCTGCGTTTGTTACTGGCGCAATTGATCCTGTAGTTAATAGGGAGGAGTTTTTGCAGCTTTTAGACTCTGTGCCCATGCCCGTATTAATTATATTAGCGAAAAATGCACCACCTAAGTCAAAAGCGGAAATGATAGCGATGGCGGAGTTAGAACAGGTGCAAACCGTTCGATTAGCTGGAACCTTAGGTATTTCTGAAGAGTATCATGAAGCGGTAACAGCAGTGATTGAAGATTTTATTTAGGCTTTTATCGCAGTTATCAGCGACTTTTTTGCTACTTGAGTCCTGGGTTTAGGGAGCAGGTAAGCATTCAGCTATCCGCTATCAGCTAATGCGCTACGTGCCACCACAGGCTAGAAGCCTGTGCCACGCTGCATCGCTTCAAACCCTCTTAACTATTGCCTATTGCCTATTGCCTTTTGCCTTAAAGGGATAAGCTTTGTCCTCATGACTCTAAGAATTGCTATATATGTCCGATTTGCTTCAAAGAATTACCATTAATCCAAAACAGTGCGGTGGTCGCCCTTGTATTCGAGGTATGAGAATTAGAGTATCCGATGTGCTGGATTTGTTTGCAGCTGGACTGAGTGCTGAGCAAATCTTAGCAGAAATGCCTGATTTAGAGGCAAATGATTTGCAGGCAGTGCTTCTCTATGCCTCCTGAGGAGACGGCAAGCACCCCGTCAGCTTTGCTACACATTCCACCTTACAATCTACCTTCTACTTTTTCAAAAAACTGTTTACATTCTTCAAACACCTGTTTTTTCCTTAGTTTATCCCAAACAATATATCTGTTGTCTTGGAAATTTTTAATTGTTTGTAAAAGCCGAACAATGTCTTCCTCTCCTATAGTTGGGCTGTTTCCGTAACCGTGGTAAGACACTCCCCATATAATAGCTAGACAAGTAGTAGCTATAAAGTTTTTACCATTTTGATCGAGAGAAACTTCTATATTGTTATTTACAGATAATACAGCCCAAATACTTCCTCCCAATAAACCAACAACAGTAGCCCCTACCTGTATACCAACTAGCGCTGCTCCTCCAGCAGTAAAACCACCAACAGGCAATCCAATCAGAAAACCGATTATCCCACCTATAACACCACCGACTCCAGTCCCAATGCCTGTACCAGCAGCTGCACCATCAACTACATCTTTAGGCTTTGAAAAGTTTTTTTTATGAAAGTTAAGGTCATTAACTCCTTTGAGTGGATCGTCTGCTGCTAAGTCATAAAGGTTTGACACGTTTTCATTAAAATCTTCTAACAACTGTTTAACTTCATTACGTATTTCATCAATGAGATTCTTTTCTGGTGAAGTGTTATCAATACCCTTTTGTCTTTTTGCTTTGCTGCATGCTTGGATACAGTCATACATTAAATATGAAGCTTCCCTTAAAATTTCCAGTTGTCTATTTCTGAAATTTGCAAGGTCTATGCGATATCTTTCTTTCTTGTGACCAGACAATAAATTTTCAACATAGCTATAAATCTGAGTAACTTTGGCAGGATCATCCCACCAACCATCAAACATAATGTAATTAGTGATATGGTTTCGTTTAAAAAAATATTCCCACTGAGTTATTCGTTCGACATGCTGTTCATTTCTTTTTATGCTTTTATTTCCAATGCCAATAATCGGCTTATTTAATTCCTTTAAAAGTTCAATTTCTTGATCATGTCCTGTTTCCGGCACATCATTTAAAGTATCGACAACGTATATTACCACATCTGCTTCTTGCTCTACTCCTTCTATTGCTATTAGGTCATATTTCATCCTATCAACATTTGGAAATATGTTTGCTAATATCTCTGGAGAAAGCCCTTGTTTTTTAGCTCTCATATAGGCTAAACAAGAATCTGGAACCTCAAAACCTGGACAATCAAGGAACCAGGCTTGCATAGTCTCATATGGAATCGTTTCAGTCTTTTTTGTTGCATGTGCTTGGTCAGCAACTATACCGAAATTGGTCTTGGTTAACGTTCTGATCAAAGTTGTTTTACCGGAATTGGTATGACCAGTTACTGCAATAACAGTTTTTTCTGTATTATTCATTAGGTTTTCCTATTCAATCAACTAACATTCTCTTTCATCCACATACTCAATGGGAACAAATTCTAATCCCTGGTAAGCTGAATCACATGTTGATCGTATAACTTTAACTGCCGCTCCTGGTGGCTCTGTGCGGTTACCATCTGGTTTGAATTTGACTGTCCCAGTTACACCTGAGTAACTAAAATTATTATTACTTAAGGCTTCTTGTAACTTGACTCGATCGGAGTTTGGTAAAGTCTCTAGAGCCTTAGCGATGGTCATGATGGCATCGTATGCAGTGGCTGTTCTCAAACTTAGCTGAGTTGTTTTCCATAGTTTTGAAGCTTGCTGGCAAAAGGCTTTTCCCTCAGGAGTATCTACGCACCCTTTCAAGCGATGCCAATCAGAATAAGCTATAAACTTTGATAGTACACTTTTACTCTCGTTGGATAGGCCTTTTAAGGTCTGAGGATGGTATAATGATGGCGCTCCTCCAAGCAATAGCCGACCCTGATTAAGTTTAATCAAATTTACTGCGTTAGAAAGTGCATAATTTGTATTTCTCCCGTCAGGAACTACAAAAATTGCATTTACTTGATTTTGCTGAGCGTGATCAATAATTTGTCCAGCATCAAACGCTCGAATTGAGAGATCGTTAGGTTCTAAATTAATAAAATTACCTTTTTCTCGAACACGTTTTTCAATAACGGATTTAAACGACTTACTATAATCATCGGGGTGGCTATAAACAACCCCAGCTGTTTTTTTAAGACCTTTTTTTTCTAAGTCATCAAGTAATAAATTAGCCAAGTATGTAGCTGCATGATTATGATTAGCAACAATTCTAAAAAAGAAGCACTGTTTCTGCTTAATACAGAAATCTGTCAAAGACTCTGAGCTACTGATTGGAGCAACTATAACTATTTTATGTTTTTGATAAACTTCCAAGGTTTTAAGAGTAATTCCACTAGCATAATGACCAACTACAGCTATAATCTCACTTTGAGAAGCTATTTGATTTGCCCTACGCTTAGCGTGAGCGACATCATCATGATCATCGGCAATCAAGATTTTTAGCGGTTTACCATTGATCTTAACTTCGGAGTTATTGATCTCGTCTTGAGCTTGAGCAATTCCTCGAAGTAACTCTTTGGCTGTATCTTCGTCTACTCTGGCTGTATCTTCGTCTACTCTGATAGGAATTCCAACCGCAATAGTATAGGGCTTTATATTGATATTTGTATTAAGTTTAGCATTATTCCAGTAAATTAATGTTTCTGGATCTCTATCTTCTTTTGCCCAGGAAACTTTAAAAAACTCTGAAGATTTTTGGTACTCTTGCTCATAATAGGCTTTAAGGCCATCATTTTTATTGGTTGGTTGATCACCCGAAAAAAGACTCTCTTCACCACAACTTATATTATCGCCAATCTTAAGTGGACAAGTTTTAGGATTAACAAAACTTATAACAGTTTGAATTACTCCTATTGATAGATAAGCAAAACCAATTAAAGAAACTATAATCAATAGAGCATATAGTGGATTTGAAAATATTTTTTTCCTAAATCTAAGAATACTTATCTTGAGCTGAGTCTTGTCATGTGCAGGGGTTTTAGACCTAGGATCAAGGAGTTGATCTAAGTCATTCAATATCTCTTTAGCTGACTGATAGCGAGCTTGGGGCTCATAAAGAATCATTTTGTCTATGATTTTTGCAAATGCATCGCTAATCTGTAAAGGGCGTTTCCCAGGAACGTGATAACGCCATATAGTTTCTTTAGTAGATTGGTGACTAATAAGCTGAGGATTAATCTGAGATCTGATCATCTCAATACAAACAACTCCCAAAGCATATAGATCGTCTCGATACCTCTCTTTATTCCCTTTGGGTGCTTTGTAACGATCATTATATTTGTCTAGAGCAATAGACACCTTACCCGAAACTATCTGTAGCCCACCGATTTCGTTTAAATCTCCAATATCAAGAAGAGTTAGTTGATCGTCTCCTGAATATATTAGGTTAGAAGCCCTAATATTACCCTGAGCTATTTTTTGATCATGTAATTCAACTAAAATCTCTAGAGATTTCCGGAGAATTATCTTAACTGTTTCCTCATTGAATAACTTTCCATTTTTAATCTCTGCCTCAATAGTATTATCTTCTATATAATCTCGAAGTATATAGAAACTATTGCCTTGGCGAAACTGATACTTAATATTTGCTATACCGTTAATTTTCAAAGCCCTTATCTCTTGGACACGTTGTCTGAAAAGCTGTTGAGCTTCTTCCATTACCTCTGGTTCTTCAGAAAAAGGCTTATATTCTTTGGCTATATAGTAACAAGGTTGGGCCGCTGCACTCTCATCATTTACCTTATAGGTTCTACAGTAGATTGAAGTTTTATATTCTTGAAGAATACGATAGCTATGTGATATATACTGATCAGCCATTAGATAATTATAAATAAACAATAAGCGTTTAATTTAGTGCCGAATTTAGACAATCGTACTTACAGATATTATGATGTAAATCTACAGCCTTAATCGAGGTAGACCTACTCAGATTATTCAATTTTCTCGGTATTATTCCATGAATATAGTGAATTGTAAAGATTAAGATTAGCCTCAGCATTACCTCAAGCAATATACTGTTGAGAGTATCAAAATTTAGGCTATTTAGGGTATAGGTATGATCTAATATTATAGGGTTATTGCTACAATTTTTGCTAAGCAAAGCTTGTAGGAGAAAAATGCAATTTTTATAAAAATGTACAACAATACATTACACTCGATATCTTCTCTTGAAGAATCCTTTCGAGTGTGGTGCCAAGCCTACCTGTAACTCTGCCCTTGTTCATAAGGAAACGGAGGCGAGTGGCAGAAACACCTACTAAATCAGCCCCTTATGCGGTAGAAATCATCATGGCTGGAAAACCATTGCGTCAGCGGTGTGAGTATTATAACCGAAATTGGATTAACATGCAAGCGCTAAAAAAGACTATTGCACTAACTTACCAATTACGATGGATCGGTCAGTGCCTTAACAAAACTATTGCACTGACGCACTAAATTGCTCACCACAGCATAAAAAAGCGATGCTCTTACAGAGCCGCTACGCGAACGCACAAATACAACTATTTCCTCAAATCCCCCCTAACTATTAATAAGGGGGGATCCCCCACTCCAAAATCACTGCAACCCTTCCAACAACTGTTCCAACGCCCTATCAAGAGCTTCCCCTAACTTACTGCCATCTTTTCCGCCAGCTTGGGCCAAGTTAGGTCGTCCACCGCCACCACCACCGCAAATTTTAGCGATCGCACCAATAAACTTCCCAGCCTGCAAGCCTTTCTGATTAACACCCTTACTAAAGGCTGCCACTAAACTCACCTTGTCGGGGCTAGGCACTGAACCCAACACTACTGCACTTTCTCCCAGCTTCTGCTGTAGCTGTTGCGCAACACTTTTTAATCCCTCTGGTTCTACTCCCTCCATCTTGGCTACCAGAACCTTGAACTCACCGACTGACTTAGCTTCGGCTAACAATTGGTCAGATTTTGCCAAAGCCAATTGTTGCTTGAGGGCATCTAACTGTTTATTAGTAGCCTTGAGTTCCTGTTGTAAATTACTAATCCGCTCAGGTAACTCTTCCGGTTGTGCCTTAAAGCGATCGCATAAATCCTTAACCACCTTATCCCGCACATTCAGATAATCCAGCACCGCCGGTCCAGCGACTGCTTCTATCCGCCTAATCCCAGACGCGACCCCTGCGGAAGAGATAATCTTAAACACCCCAATCTCAGCAGTATTGTTGACATGGGTACCACCACACAATTCCATGGAGACACCAGGGAAATCAATCACCCTGACCTCATCGCCATACTTTTCCCCAAACATAGCGGTTGCGCCCTTAGCCTTAGCTTTTGTCAAAGGCATCACCTCCACATCTGCGGTATGGGCTTCACTAATCCAAGTATTAATTTGTGACTCAATTTGGTCTAACTCTTCCGATGTCAGAGCGCGAGGGCAATTGAAGTCAAAGCGCAAGCGGTCAAAAGCCACCAAAGAGCCTGCCTGAGAGATGCTTGGGTCAACAATTTTTTTCAGAGCCGCTTGCAGTAAATGGGTCGCACTATGGTTAGCTTGAACTCGACGGCGACAAGCCCGGTCAATTTGAGCCGTTACTGTTGTGCCTACCGCTAAATTTCCCCGTTCGACAGTACCGAAGTGGACAAAGAAATCCGATTCCTTCTGAACATCTTCGATGCGAACCAATAGCGAATCCCCAGACAGATAACCGCGATCGCCTATTTGTCCCCCAGATTCTGCATAGAATGGGGTCTGATCCAAAATCACCTGGACCTTACTGCCAGCTCCAGCGGATTCCACGGACTTCCCATCAACTAGCAAAGCCTCTACCTTAGCCATGGACTGGGGTTGAGTGTAACCCAGGAATGCCGTACTATCGATCTGTTCCCCTAGCTGATCTAAGCTACCCTGTACCGTTAAGTCAATCGTTTCATGGGCAACTCTAGCCCGTTCCCGCTGGCGTTCCATTTCCACCTCGAAGCCATCGAGGTCTACCGTTAAGCCCTGTTCTTCAGCAATTTCCTCAGTTAATTCCACTGGGAAACCATAGGTATCATAGAGGGTAAACGCATCTGTGCCAGAAATCTGCTTAGGCTTCTTGGCCAAAATCTCAGCTAGCAGCTTCTCACCCCGTTCCAGGGTTTTCAGGAATTGAGACTCTTCCCGCTCCATTTCAGCTTTGATAGTCTTTTCCCGTTCCCGCACATTAGGATAAGCGGATTGAGATAATGCGATCGCTGTTTGAGCTACTTTCCAGGTAAATTCCCCATCAATCCCAATCAAGCGGCCATGACGCACCACTCTACGCAGCAAACGGCGCAACACATAACCCCGTCCGGTGTTAGAAGCCGTAATCCCATCCGCGATCATATGAACAATTGCCCGGATATGGTCACCAATAACCTTCAGAGAAACCTTCGTCTTCTCATCACTCTTGCTATAGTTAACCCCAGCAATTTCCGCTGCCGTTTTTACAATCGGGAAAATTAAATCAGTTTCATAATTATTCGGCACTTGCTGGAGGATTTGCGCCATCCTCTCCAGTCCCATCCCCGTATCAATATTTTGTTTCTCTAACGGGGTGCGATTACCCTCCGCATCCTGGTTGTATTCCATGAATACCAGGTTATAGAACTCAATAAACCTAGTATCATCTTCCAAGTCAATGCTCTCGTCTCCCAGTTCTGGGTGAAAATCGTAGTAAATTTCCGAACACGGACCACACGGACCGGTTGGACCGGATTTCCAATAATTATCCTCCTCACCCAAGCGCTGGATGCGATGGGCTGGGATGCCAATTTTATCCCGCCAGATCCCAAACGCTTCGTCATCATCCCGAAACACACTCACTACTAAGCGTTCTGGTGGCAAACCGAATACCTCTGTAGAGAGTTCCCATGCCCATGCGATCGCTTGTTCCTTAAAGTAATCCCCAAAACTAAAATTCCCCAGCATCTCAAAAAAAGTATGATGCCGTGCCGTGCGTCCCACATTCTCTATATCATTGTTGCGGATACATTTTTGGGATGTGGTGGCGCGAGGGAATTCCGACTGACGTTGTCCTAGAAAAATCGGTTTAAACGGCAACATTCCTGCAATTGTCAGCAACACCGTCGGGTCTTCCGGTACTAGGGAAGCACTTGGCAATACCTTGTGTTGCCGTTGGGAGTAGAAATCGAGGAAAGTTTGCCGGATTTCGTTACCGCGCAAATAATTAGGGATATCGGGCATGGTTCTCTACAAGTCAGCTTTAGGGTATGGGCATATGGTAATTAAAACCCTATCGCTATATTTATTAATTTACGTATGATCCATTCTTACATAGAAGCGAAGGTGAAAGCCCACCCTTGATAGGAGAGCAAACCATTGTGATGCTTGGAGGTTGGGAGGTTGAAGCTTGGGAGGTTGAACGCGCACGCGTGGCCTTTTGGCCAAGGTTGGATGGTTGAAGGTTGGGAGGTTTAAGGTTGGGAGGCTGAAGGTTGGGAGGTTGAAGGTTGGGAGGTTTAAGGTTGGGAGGTTTAAGGTTGGGAGGTTTAAGGTTGGGAGGTTGAAGGTTGGGAGGTTGAACGCGCACGCGTGGCCTTTTGGCCAAGGTTTGATGCTTGAAGATTAGAGGCTTAACAACTGAAAGCCGGATGTATAACTAGCAACATCTAACCTGTAACATTCAACATCTAACCCGTAACCTTCAACCTTCAACTTTCAACCTGTAACCTTTAACCTTCAGCATTCATACTTCTTAATCTAATCGTTGCAGTGTGTAAAGACTCCTTAACTTTAACAACAAGTATTCGTAATCCCTAGAAGGTCGTGTTAGGTTTAAAGAGTGGAAGTCATCCTTCAGATAAGAACCTGAAGCGACAAACCAAATGGGCATAGATAAGATGATTTCTACCGGTCTATAGCCCAGCCACAGTAGGCACCAATCGAACATAGCAAGAAGTGGCGAGAAACCAACAGAAGTTGGAGGAAGCCAAACCAAAGTCCGGAAAGACGCGACTGTGTGAGATTTAGTATTGGGTGTATCTGTGTAGTTTGCCAACCATAGTAGTGATCAAAACTGGTAGTCAGAAAGTTAACTCGTTGAAAATTTGTCTTTTTCCACTCGAATGGGTCTAGTCAATCCTGGCTAGGCCCTTTGAGTATTGGTGCAACCTATAGCAATTATTATACCCATGAGGTACAAATCTCTGGGTTTTAGGGAGCAGGGAGCAGGGAGCAGGGAGTAGCGGATATGGGAGCAGGGAGCAGCGGATATGGGAAGAGGAACCCACCCCTAACCCCTCCCAGGAGGGGAAGTGAGGGAAGAGGTAAAAAATAATGTGTACCTCATAGCTATGATAAACGCTATATTCGGTAAATCCCAGACCCTTCATACTTTTTCATCTAATCGTTGCAGTTTGTAAAGACTCCTGAACTTTAACAACAAGTATTCGTAATCTCCAGAAGGTCATGTTAGCTTTAAAGAGTGGAAGTCATCCTTCAGATAAAAACCTGAAGCGACAAACCAAATGGGCATAGATAAGATGATTTCTACCCCTCTATGACCCAGCCACAGTAGGCACCAATCAAACATAGCATCAAGTGGTAAGAAACCAACAGAAGTTGGAGTAAGCCAAACCAAAGTCCGGAAAGACACGACTGTGTGAGATTTAGTTAATGGTGTATCTGTGTAGTTTGCCAACCATAGTAATAATTGAAAACTGGTAGTCAGAAAGTTAACTCGTTGAAAATTTGTCTTTTTCCACTCGAATGGGTCTAGTCAATCCTGGCTAGGCCCTTTGAGTATTGTAGTCAATCGATCTAAGTTATTGGTTAAGCATTAACCTTGCTAGCTTGAGCTGCAAGCTTTAAGGGCAACCTGATTAACCGGTGTAAGAAAAACGGATGGAGTATTGACTATGGCAGTAGTACAGTTAAAAGTTCCCAGTATTGCCTGTGATGGGTGTGCCAAGACCATTACTGCGAAACCCAACACTGAAAGCTCCGCATCTTTAGAGCGGAGATGAAAGTGACTAGCGACTAAAGTCGCCTAATATAATTATAATTAAGAACTTGAAACTTTTCTAGCGCCATAGTATAATTGAGATATCGGGTACAGGCTGAAAAACCGAGGCACAACCGGGAGAGAGACCCGCAATTGTTTGACCTTAAAGTAGTAATGCCCGGAGGGCAGGGAAAATCCTCCTTAAAAACCCAATCATCAACTACCAATTGGTGTGTGAACCCAGCAAGATCACAACTTCGGAAAATAATGGTACGGCGGGGCACGCCGAAACCAAGTGAAACAGAGGAGCAACGGACTCTATAAGGCACTTCTCAAAAAGTAGCTAAACGCCTAAGGAGACTAGCCCGCTGGGTCTTTCGTGAACTGAACTAAGATCTTAGTCTTGACGGGATTTCGGTTTAGATATTGCCATTTGGACACGGAGGTTTAAGGCCGGTCGTAGATCTAGGAATCCCTGTCTTTTTAAAGCAGGGAGTGTCAACGAAGGTATACTGCAACAGGAGCCAGACTCTAAAGTCACAGTGGATGTAACATCAAAGACAGTTAGAGTTGAAACCGAAGCCTCTGAAGAGTCAATTAGACAGATAATAACCACTGTCGGTCACACGGTAGAGTAAGGTAGTGTGATTTGATTGGCCGATTTGGTACTTAAGGCCTTGGCCGTTGGCCACGCGTGCGCGTTTGGCCACGCTACGCGATTGACCTACGGTCACGCTACGCGAACGGAAAAAGCTGCCCATCCTTCTGCTACTCTCCCCCTTGTCTTGAGTCTGCAAATTAGATCGGTGACAGCTGAATAAAAATTGCGGAACCGCTTAGGTGCGCTTGACCCTTAGGTGCGCTCTTACCATTAAGAATTAAATTCGCTCTTTGTGCGCGCCTCTAAGGCCGCGAGCAATCCCACGCGACCTTGGACCCACCTCAAGGTGCGCGTTCGGGCGCGCACCTGATGATTAACCTTTGACTATCAACCGTCAAACATTAACCTTGTGGCCTACGGCTGAGCCTACGCGAACAAGAATAAATCAGTCACTTCTATTGTGTTTTTTAACTAGGTGTTAGTTGACTAGCTGTTGTGGATTTAAATTAAATATGACTTGCTCTGTTGTGCCCCTGCTCTGAGAACAATGGAATTTAAATGAAGACCAACTTACCTGTTGCTTAATTATGTATCGCATCTAGTCTATCTTAGATGCTAACAAAGATGCTCATTGAGTTCAAGGAAATACAGCGATGCAGCGCCCTAATTAAGCAGTAGACCACAAGCTGTCCGGCTGCCATAAATTTTTTATATCATGTCGGGATAATTACCCTTAATAAAAATGTAGGCATTCAGCCGTCAGCTGATAGCTGATTACTGATTACTGATTACTGAACGCTGATAGCTGAATACTTACATAAAAATCTCCCCACCTCCCCATCTCCCCATTTCCCCTTCTCCCCATCTCCCCACCCTCCATCTAATTATGGGTATTCAACCTGACTTGATATTAGAGGTTAGTGGGAATAATAATCCTCTCACTCAGTTGAACACTTAAGTGTTTTCACCATGTTAGATAAAGATTTAGAAAAATTACCCGGATACCGATAAATTGCTACTGCCACTTGTGATAAAAACAAGAGAGTATTAGAGACAAGTATAAATTAGGTGGGCTTGACCCATTAAGAATTAAATTCGCCCTGCTAGCTGCTGAATAATCCCTCTGCTCAGCTCTTGCTGAGTAACCCCTAATTAACTATGTGCCTAAGATGTGCATAAGTTGGCTTTGGATTCATCGGGGATTAAACTAATTTTTGTTGTTATTCAGGTTTATGTTCAATAAAACTCGTTAAACTAAAAACCATATAAAAATTATAAACGAGTTGTGAAAATCTATAAACCCAAAATCATGGTATTATTGGCATCCTGGCTGCTTGATAGTTCACTACCTATTTATAATTTTTATATACAGGAATATAGTTTGGAAATGATTGTTATAATATCACCTAATTTATCAAGAGGTCTACAGCTTGTGATTCACAATCCATATCGGGGAATGCAGAATCGGCAATGGAGAATTGGTAAGAGATCCAACTGTACTTGAGCGGCCATTCGATAGTCAGCAATAGGATCAATTTATTTAGCATCTATCTATCCCATAGCAAAATTCCATAGACTGGTGAATTTAGAGAAAAACGTATTAGCTAATACTTTCTTGAAGAAGTAGCAGTGTTAAGATTATTGATTCAGGGTGAACGTATTAGCTCTCTAGAGCTAACTATAAATAAAAACGATCCATCTATAGAAGCATCTATAGATGCTTCTATATTAGTGGTAGGAAATAAACAGTTTATCACTGCATTTGTGAAGCGGACTTGCTATATAAGGTCTAGCACTGTCGAGGTATCTTTGGAAGTTGATGATGTCATACAACTGATCAAGACTAGACAACCTGCTATTTTAATTTTGCAGGCAACGCAGGTGGCTAGTTTACAACTATGTCGTCAGATTAAAAAACAAAAGCTGCTCGGCTGGATATATTGCATTTTGATCAATGACTTGCCCGAAATAGGGATTACAACAAAGGGACTAGACCCAAACTGGGAGTTAAGAGAATGTGCTCAAGCCCTAGAAAACGGTGCAGATGCCTACTTACGGATCAGTTCAATCAGCAATCAAGACTCACCCATAGCTGTAACAGAACATCGGTTGCTTAAGGCACAAATTCAGGCAGGGTTACGAGGAGTGCGACTATACCGACAAGCAATGCACACTAATGATTTCCTATCTAGGATAGCATTGGTTGATCCCTTGACAGAATTGAGCAATCGTCGGGCAATGGAATGGGAGTTACCCCAACAAGTCGAAAATGCCTTTAGTCAATCAACGCCCCTGAGTCTGATTATCCTAGATGTAGACTATTTCAAGTCCATCAACGACAACTACGGACATCCGGTAGGCGATCGCGCTCTCAAGCTACTGGCAAGTCGTCTCAAACATAACCTACGTATTCAAGATTCCCTCTTTCGCTATGGTGGAGAAGAGTTTGTGATCATTCTTAGTCACACTGACTGTGAAGAAGCCCAAGCAGTGGCTAAACGAGTGCGACATATCATTAGCGATCAACCGTTTCAGATTGATGGAAGATTGGTGCTGAGAATTACCATTAGCTTGGGTGTTGCTTGCCTTCAGCATACGGACGACCATAGAGGGGAAAGCCTACTGGGATGTGCTGACGAGAACCTAAGGATTGCTAAATCTAATGGTCGCAATCAGGTTTATAGTTGTTGCAATCACTAATTTTCAGGTAAATTGCTGACTCAAAACCACTGGCTTGTGGACAGTAATTTTTTTCTTGTGAATCGAAATCATTTCTTTTTCCCGTAGGTCTCCCAGTAGACGGGTGACAGTCACCCGAGTCGAACCGATAGCTTCTGCGATCGCTTGATGGGACAACTTCAGTTCAATGGTAATCCCATCCCCACAGGGTATCCCAAAGTCACGGCAGAGAATTAATAGAAAACTAACCAATCGAGACTCCATATCCCGATGAGCTAGGGTTTCGATCATCATTTCCGTCTGTAATATTCGAGACGATAGCCCCCGTAACATCAACATTGATAATTCCGGGTTTTCCTTCAGTGCTTTTTCTACCTGGTCAATCGGGGAAGAGAGTAACTCTACAGTTGTAAAGGCAACTGCATGATAGAACCGATCAGATTGGTGACCAGTAATCAGAGACAGAACACCGAAAACCGTATTTTCTCGGAGCAGTGCTACAGTAATTTCTTCCCCTACTTCATATACTCTAGAAAGTTTGACAGCACCTTTCAGCAAAAAGTAAACCCGTTCAGCTGGATCTCCTGGGAAGAAAATCGTCTTACCTCGCTCATAGGTTTCTACGACTGGTGGAAACGCTCCTCTACCAATCTGACGAAACACAGCCGCTAGTGGTGTATCTTGCGTCACAACCCTATCCATATCTATTCCTTTGTAGCAATGCCCCTATGTATTTATAGTGAAAAGACTTCCGGGGATGTTAAGCCACGGATTAGTCAATGAATCTTGTATATTTAGGCTTGTATATTTAGGCTATTTTAGCGGATTTTAAACAGTTTTAATTAGTTTTTCATGAACTGCTACAACCGTTCTTAATTCCCCTTGCCCATCAATGTTCGCAAGTTTTGAGCTAATTTGCCAACAGGCCAACAGTGTTAACTGCTAGTCTATAGTTTAGCAAGCTCTTGGCTTGATTTTCCCTTAACCCCTGAGGGTAAAGCGGCGATTAGTACCAATCATCGTGGAATCGACAAATTTGTTTCTAACTACTTAATATCAATCTGAGCTAATTTTTTGTAAAAATTGCTACCAAACACTAAAAATCTCAGAGGTCATGATTGGAGGTTACCTCAGGGGGTAAGCCTGAAGGGTAAACAGGAGACCCGCTTTGGCGTGTGGATCGAACGGGTATGGGGTGTACAGTAGCCATTTCCCTGGTTCTAGCCTGGTCAGTAGCCTCACCAAACCTGCCATAACCCATCCCTATTAAGTCGGGGAGTTAGTGGCTATCTCGCTTCCGGGTGATTGCAGATCGCCGATAATAGAGGTAGTTTGATTACCTGGCACCCTTGCTTATAAACTATAATAAAGGTTTATACTCAAAATTTATAATAAAAATTATAACAATATAATACTTGACCAGACTTGGGATCACAATTACCTATTACTAGTTGAAAGCGATGCAGCGCCTTCACGCGGGGGTTTCCCCCACTCGCGCTTTGCATCAAGAATAGAGCAGAGCTGAAAAACTCAACGTTGCTGCATTCAGGGATATAATA
>NZ_JAAHHS010000136.1 GCF_010692395.1 Moorena sp. SIO3H5 | reverse complement strand
TTCATCCTTGAGCAGTCCCTGCTTTTGCAATTGTTCTGGACTAATGAGCAGGGGATTGCCTGCCATGGCTGAGTAAGAGCCATAGGGAGAGTTCCCATACCCAATCGGACCAAGGGGCAAGATTTGCCAGTATTGCTGGGCGCTTTGTGCCAAAAAGTCAATGAATTGATAAGCCTGTAAACCTAAGTCACCAATACCAAAGGGACTGGGTAGGGATGTCGGATGGAGCAAAAGACCACTAGATCTTGGAAAAGGCATAAAAAAGCGATCAACAATAGTAAGTAAGCCTTACGGCATTATCACCGTAGCATGGGTCAAAAAGGTTTAAGGGTTACGGGTTTAACGCGCACCCGTGGCCAAACGCGCCCCGCGTGGCCTTTTGGTCAAGGCCAAGGCCAAAGTTGTTCGCCCAAGGCAATTGGGTTTAGGGTAGGTTAAAGGGTGAAGGGGTGAGAAGCTACTTTTCACCCCTTCAGGTCAAAATCGACCGTGAGGGATCAATTACGAGTGGCACAGCGGCAACAACAACGTATCTTCTATTTCTTTGCGCACCGTCAGACTTAGCTGACAATTACTATTGAGGCACTCTACTAGCAAGTGATTAGCACGGCTAAACTGCTCTAACCAATCTTGGCATGTCTTGCTCAAATGCCATTGGTGACCAATATTGCGATGCTCTATCATCAAGGCTCTTAATTGTGATACCCATTCCGAACCATGACTTTGCCACCATTCTTGAATACTATCTCGGTCGTCATCATCTAGGTCAGGTAGCTGATTTTTAAGCTTCTCTAGATAGTCTCCTATAGACTCAATCCCAGTCAGGTGATTCAAGTCAAGGGCAAGGTAAAGAGCACTGAGTCGGTCGTAAACTAGTTCTGGTGTCATAGCTTGGGCAACAACTAAAGCATGATCTAAGGCTAAATCTAGGGCAAGTTCACTACCCAACTCCCCTCCTAGTCTGTGATCAATAGCCAAAGCTAAGGCTTGATTCCGGGAAAGAGGATGGCTAGGAGGAAGGGCAAGGGTCATGTAAAACGCACGCACTGCTGCTGGCTTGTAAGGAGTATAGATATCGAGGGATTTGCTCTCGATCCAGTTCAAGAACTTTGTCAAGTTATCATCTAAAGCCATAGCGCCTGGTGTCAGTTTGACTGAGTCAAACACCATTTCTGCACAAACTGACCGATTAACCTGTTGCTTGATCAGCAACAATAGTTCATCAGCATCTGGCAACATCTGTGCTGTGAGTAAAAATACTTCCCGCCAACGTTTCTCCTGTAGGTGTTGGACTAGCTGTGACAAAGACATCCCAGTGCCGATCACAATCGCTCTGGCGGTAAAATACTCTTGAAATGTCAGATGAGAGAATGAGTAAATTCTTCGTGCCCGCTCTACCAATAGTCCATGCTGCACCTCGATAGATTTGAGTACTGCTAAACTATCTAATTCTAGAGCTGACTGATTGCTTTGAGTTGCTGGTAATTTCCCTAAATAATCAGCAATTAATTGTTGCAGCCGAATTTCTTCAAAAAAATACTCCCCTTGCTCAAAGGTAATAACTGCTAATTGAGAAAGTAATTCTAGCTTGTGGGGCAAGGATAAATTACGATAAATATCATCTCGCTTAACACCCCGGGCTTCATCCCAGCGAATCAGCAGTAAGTCTAGTCCTTGCTGGTAAAGATCAGAGCGTTTCACAGGAAAGTCTGCTTTGGTTTGAAATACCAGACAGGCTAGATTCAGCAAGACTGGTGTTGTTGCTAGTTCTCTAATTTGCTGATTTTCTGGCAGCTTCATCTGCTCGATAAACAGAGATGCTTTCTCCAAACCTGATTCTGGGTCATTCCTTGCTACCGCCACAAACCACTTTTTAGCAAAGTGTTGAATTTGTACTGGTTTGAAGTCAGCAATCTCAACTTCAGTAAATCCCTGAAATCGATACTGTTGAGCTGCAATGCGACATGTGATGATCAGCTGATTTTTGTAATACTTTTCCGAAATCTTGCGGATTTGTTGAATAACTTGATTACTGGCAGTTTCCGGGACTTCATCCAAGCCATCCATTAAGATCAAGCCTCTGCCATAGCTGAGGATAGTTTCAATATCTTGTTCTGAAATACCACAACTTTGGAATTCTTGATTAATGTAGTTAAATAGGCTAAAACTACATTCAATCATAGCATCCTCGGCAAAGTTTTTCAATCGAATCAAAATCGGAACCCGATCCGATTGAAAATTTCCTTGATTGCACTGAATAGCCAGATATTGCAAAAAGGTGGTTTTCCCAGAGCCAGGTTTACCTAGCACCATCATTTTAGGATAGCGTTCTACCGCTTTCAGTCCTGGTATGCTTTCCCGGCGCACTTTCCCGATACCCAAGCGGTCAAATTCCTCCGCTGGGAAGCCTTGCAAATCGTCAATTTCCAACCATCGTTGACTAGTGATTTCTTCAAGAATATTCACATCTACGTAGATATGATCTAAGCTCACCGGTCGAGCAATATCCAATAGGCGCAGAGTGCCACACTGATTTTGAATTTTGTCATGGTAGTGCGATCGCATTTTGGTGACGATGGCATCAACTCTACTTTTGTCCTCAGCTGCTTTCTTTTCTGCATCTATCTGAGTATCTTCTGGTATTGCGACAATCTCTTCCATCTCCAAATCCAGATGAAAGCAGATTTCGCTAAAAACGCGGCGGTCAACTGGTTTACCGGCAAAAAACTTCCAAATCGGTTGGCGAGTTTCTATGCCGATTTCACCCGCAAAATATTCTTGTGTCCATCCCTTGCGTTCAAAAGCCTGTTTGGCTTTTTTGATGCCGTCTGGAGATGCCTGGAGAGATCGCTTTGCCATAGCTCAAGCTTAATTTACTGAAAAATCTTTCGATACTCACCTATAGATTTCCCGAAAAATAGGTCAAGAGCCACAACGAACGGATCAGAATGGGAAATTTTTGATCAGACGGGGTAATGGGGTGATGGGGTGATGACGCGATGAGGTGATGGGGTAAGAAGTATATGGAAATGCTCAATCATTTTTGAAAAATAACCCATAGTAAGATTGTTAGTTCTGTTCCTCCACTTCCGGAAAGCGCCTTAGGCAGTTTACTTGCCCATTGGAACGCGCACCTCTGAGGTTCCTCTCCCCCTTTTCTGGTGTTTCACAACTCAAATCGGATTGCTATATTTTCTTCTATCCCACTCTCCCAGTCTGACCGTTGATTGTGATCGGACTAAAGATGAGCTTAAGCGTGAGGCAATAAAATATCCATTGTCCCTGCCAGTCTTTTTCTTTTTCACCCTCTCCCATTTCTACTTAGTAATTGGTATACATCAACTCAAACACAACAAAAACGCGATCGCAAACATGGAAACTTCATCCTGAAACTATAGCATCAATTCAGTAATTTTCCGTACACTTTAGGCATTATGTGAAGAGGACTCTGAACCATGACTAACGGTATGATAACGACCGTATTTGATTACTGACTTGGTGTCCTAGTAAGCCTTATTTCTAGATCTCAATCAACTTAACTCTACTTATGAACCATCGTTATTGGAGAACCTTTATCGAAGCAGCTGCTGTCACTACCTGCCTGATGTTTGTCAATGGTATTCCCCCAATGACTGAAAATTTTATCTCTGGAACCCTTATGAATAATAAGTTTTTCCAGAATTATAAGGATGGCGTTAAAGAAGTAGTTGCTCAACAATCTACTTACCCCTTGAATACTTTATCACTATCATTCTTAGGGAGCGTAGATAACTTACCTGAAACTTTATGGCATGTCAAGTTTCACCAATTAACAGCATCAACGGTGACGGAGGAATATTTCATTGATTCTGCCTTAAGCTTAGGTAGTTTTCAATGATGCTATTCATAGGTTTATTAGACTATAAATAGATGATCAGGAGTTAAAATGTTACAAGTGTGTCTACAGCAATCCTGGCCCCAGGATAAACCAATTAGCAAAATTGTATTTCCTGCAATCTTACCAAGCAGCTTGGGAAATTTTGCCACCTTATGCTTGATGCTATCCCCACAGGAAATTCAGTATTATCTATTCAGCAAGCCCCACAGTCAATTTATCTTCATCAATTCGCCTCATCCCATGCTACTATGGGTTACTGCACTTCAGTCTACAGAAAACGACTCTCGGTTACTCCCTTGCTATCTAGACTTGAAAACCTCGAAAGTTCAGACTATTACTCGTTGCTTAGCAGATAAAGGCTTCTATCGACTACTGTTGTTTTCCACTGAAGAACCACAACGCTGTAACCAGGTAATAACCGTAACACTTACACCCCAACAATGCCAGATGTTACAAGAGTCTGCTAATACTGGTCAAGCCTCACAACCTATAGCTCAACCTATAGTCAGCAGACGCATACTAAAGATCAAATTTGAACAACTCAAATCCCAAGTGTCGAATAAATTGGATTCTCTGGACAGGTTTAATTACCCAACCCAGGCAGAACTTGCTCATTCCATTTCCTAGTTCCCAGCTTCTTCTAACCTTAGGTATGATGAGGTCATTGCTAGTAAGATATAATTGTCCTTTGAATACTTATCATTGTGCTAAACTGGCTGATTAGTCATTAGTTATTCGGTACAGATCACAAAGAACAAATTACTAATGACTAATTAAAATTTATTCACGTTCGAGATTTTCCTAATTGTTCACAATTGGCAAGAACTCCTTTCTCTGTGATGAATATTCCCAGGCAATTCCGTCTGGATCTTTACTTTGACTCCATTGTGAAAAGTCTGCATCAGATTTACGTTTACCAACTGTGCTGGAATGAACATCCAGTCGCTTGGCTAATTCGGCTTGGATCAGAGGTTGATAAACTTTCTTATCTTGCTTCTTTTTGACCCGTTTTTTTTGATCACCTGAAGCGTCACCAGTCAAGGCAGCTAGTTTTGAGGCAACAGATTCTTGTGATCTTGGAGTTTCTAGCAATTTTGGGATGTCACTGCTAGAGAACTCATCTTTTTGGAGCTGTAGTTCCAAAGACGGGGTTGCTTGACTGGTATTGGATTCACTCTCAGGCTCCAAGGAGGATTCACTCTCAGGCTCCAAGGAGGATTCACTCTCAGGCTCCAAGGATGGTTCACTCTCATCAAAGATACTACCGAGAGCGCTAGCGGTCAGAAAGTAATAAACAGTGCCTTTGTCATCATAGGTTTGACTCTGAGCTCCAAACTCCTGTGCCTTTTTGTCTAAATACTGTTTGGCTGCAGTTCCAGAAATATCGGCTTTGATCGACAAGTCAATGGGTGTCAGACAGCCTTGGTTATCTTTAATCAGTTGATTGAAGAAGGGATTAACTTTCCGAGTCCACTTCTGCCATTGATATTGCTGCCAAAGCCTGATGATGATAATCAGGGTAAACATGGCCAGTACTATTGGCCATGCCTTTAGCAACAGAACCATCACCAATGCGAAGGGGATGATCAGAATGAGAATTCCAGTGGCACTGCTATCGATTACTTTTCCAGTCATATCCCTGTTGACGGATTTACTTGACCAACTCCCTCGCTCAACTGCTTGGGAGGGGGTATAGTTAATAGTTTATTCGTTTACGAGGCATTGATGGGCTATCCACTCAAGTCACCGACTGTGGATGATTAGTAATGGGTAAACATTTCTACCATTACTGATGCCCTATTCCCCGTAAGAGTCACTACTTGTTCCTAGTAGTCCTAGTCAACTCAGGTTAGTTAGGGAAAGACGTTTAAACATCGCCACCCTTGCCTTGGTTGCTAAGGTATCATCCAGTGGTTCTAAGGACACTGGTATATGATACTTTTGCTTGAGGGCAGTTTGGATCAGCCAATCAGCAAGAAAGGGGTTTTTCGGTAACAGCGGACCGTGGGAGTAGGTTGCGATCGCGTTTCGATAAAATGCTCCTTCTGTACCATCTTCCCCATTGTTACCATATCCTTTGACCACTTGAGCTAGGGGTTCGACATTACCTAAATAGGTGCGACCACCATGATTTTCAAACCCAATCACTACTGGATTTTTCCCGAGCATAGCCTTTAAGTCTTGGGCTAGGGGTGATGCAGTAATCTCAAATACCACATTACCAATGCAACGGCGAGCATCTACGCCAGGATGCTTGCTGACCAAATCCAGCAACCCTAAGCCCTGAATCCGCTTACCTAGAGCTGGTTCATAGTAGTGACCTAGCAATTGAGGTGAGCCACAGGTAAATACCCCTGGTGTACCTCCTTCAATTTTTTCTTGTAGGGCATTGGCTTTGCTACCTTGTAAGTCTCGCATAACAATTTCTTGCTGTCTATCTTGAGCACCACCACCCATTAAGATATCGACTTTATAGAATTGCTCAGTAGGAGTCTGCTGATCGAGGGGGATTACATTGACTCTAATGCCTCGCCACTGGGTTCGTTGTTGTAAGCAGATGACATTACCGCGATCGCCGTAGGTACTCATTAGGGTAGGGTAAAGCCAGCCTATAGTTAATTCTAGTTGTTCGGAATTCATCAAAAAAATAGGGGTTGGTAAGGGGAGGGACGGAAACCCCTGTCATTCATGCATGGGGAGGAGTCGCTCCCCTTACATAAACAGCAGCTTGACAGAGATTCTTTTGAATTAGAAACTATAAGAGTATCCATCTTTCCGGTGTACAATGCTGCAATATTTATGACTAATTCCTTGAACCAGTTCGTGTTTAGTGGAGATATTGAATGAACCGGTTTTTCGAGTAGCTATTCTACCTGTGTAGGTTCCAATTTTTTTGCCTTTGGTTACAACGGCTTTGGCAATATCTCCAGTCTGAAACCCTTTGACAAACTTAAACCTTGGTACATAACGAGTGGGAAAGCAAAACTTGTTCGTTCTGCACATCTGACGAGTACCATGTCCTTTAGCTGAAATCAACAAGGGCTGATAACTTTCGATGTACAAAGTATCGACTTCTCCAACATTCGCGGCATCTAACCAGTGTGTTTTTGGAAGGTTCTGCCGACATCGATTGTACTTAGTTAATCCACCTGACCCTGTTTCAATGGGCAAACCTAAGGCTTTTAATTCGTTATACAACTTCCATTCGCCGTTGGCGACGCTACGCGAACGAGTTGAGTTGACGGCTGCCGCATCGACTAAAGGTCGTTTGGCTTGAGAAAGAATACGCTTTAGAACATCAGGTTTACCAGATAAAAACTGTTCGATTTCCTGATTACCTTTGATTTGATTGCACTTCCTACAAGCAATTGCTAGGTTACTTAATCGGTCAGAACCGCCCTTTGATTTAGGTTTGATGTGTTCGACCTCTAGTTGAGTATCACTCACACCACAGTAAGCACATTTACGATTCCATTTGGAAAGTAGATATTCTCTAACTTCATATCCGTAGAGTGTGCCCTGCTGATACTCTGTGCCAGAAATCTCAGGGTTTTCCATCTTCTGAGTATCGAACCTAACTAATTCCTGAGAAATGCCAGTTATCGGACAAAATCGAGTAAGTTTTTTTACCCATGTGAGAATATTATAGACTCTCGACATTAGACTGGGAGCTAACCACCCATCAGGACGTTTACGGTTAAGAAACCGTGGCTGTCGATAACGAGTTTTGCGGTTTCTACGAGAACGTCTCAACTTTCTACGTGAGGTTAAACCATCTCGAATTTGAAGACCTCTGTGGGTTAGTTCCGCACCCCAAACAACCACCTTTTCTTGAATAATTGCTAAACCTGTCGTTTGAGAACCAGGGTCAAGTTTGATCTGATGATTATGTGTTACACATTCCAATTCCTCCAAATCGCGCATCATGATTGTGAACGGGTATCTCCTAAAGACCTTAGCCCTTCCTTGTTTGAGCAAGATTCTAGCTCTAGCAGGCTGGCATGGGTCTAAAGGTTTTTTGTTTTTATCAAGTACAAAAACTCGCATAATGTGAGTATTCTCCTATTGCTAGGGTAAAGTTCGCTGAGTGCTTCGCACACGCTTGCGCGAACGCCAATGTTATCAGTCGGTACTTTCCAGATTGCACTTCCTTAACCTGATAAAGATGTTTAACAATCCGGTTCTAGAGCTTGAAACTAGCGTCGCATTTCAAGGTAGGAACTTCAACTCTTGGTGATAACGTAGTCCCTGACGGGACTTGGGCTGGTCAGGTAATGATTCACAAGCCCCCGGATTTATCCGTGCGGTTTGCTACTCCCAGGCTCCTGACCTTGGGTTGAAGGTGATTTGGTTGTTCGCCTTATACTGTCTGCTGAGCAGTTATGGGAGAAGCTGATCCAAGCTTTTGCTTCGCACCATTGCACTCCAGATTAGAGAATGCTACAGAGCTGGTCAAGTAATAAAAGTTGACCAGCGATGCAGTGGCCTGACGGGGGTTTCCCAACTCGCGTTTTGCATGGCTGACAAAGTGCGATACCTCGACCAAGCACTTGATCAGGATATTTCTATCACGATTAAACCCCATCATCCCATCCTCTCATCACCCCATTATCAATTGATCTAGTTTTGTGATCACTTATAGCACTACGCATTCAAATTAGGACATTTCTAAACTTCGAAACTTAGTCATAGCTGACTTCTGACTTCTGACTTCTGACTTCTGACTTGCGCGTAGCGCTATAACTGATGCTCTAGGAGACTACAATGAAATTTGTGGTTTGCTGCCTATGGATAAATCAATGCTGCAAGCAATCTCTGCTCTAACCCTAGGGTTCCAATTTGCTTCTCCTGGGCCAATAATCGTTGAACTCGGACCCGTAACAATCCGCTGGTATGGACTATTGATTGCCTCAGCAGTGTTAATTGGAGTTAGCCTTTCCCAATACCTAGCCAAGAGTCGTAACGTTAACCCAGATTTGTTGGGCGACTTGGCTATCTGGCTGGTGATTTCTGCGATTCCTGGTGCCAGACTTTACTATGTCTTGTTTCAGTGGGAACAATACGCCCAGCGTCCAGACCAAATTATTGCGATTTGGAATGGTGGGATTGCCATTCATGGCGCTATCTTGGGTGGTATCTTAGCTGCAACAATTTTTGCCCGCCTCAATAAACTGTCTGTCTGGCTGTTAGTTGATCTAGTAGTTCCTTCTCTGATATTAGGTCAAGCAATCGGACGTTGGGGTAATTTCTTTAATTCCGAAGCCTTTGGGGCTCCCACGGATTTGCCTTGGAAATTGTATATTCCACCACTACAGCGTCCCCTAGGGTTTCAGAATTTTGACTATTTCCATCCCACCTTTCTGTATGAGTCTGTGTGGAACTTATTGGTCTTTGGGTTACTGATGACTCTGTTCTTTCGGGATTTACGCCGCAAACCCCATCTGAAGGTAGGGACGATGGCTCTAGTTTATATGGTTGCCTATAGTACTGGTCGCTTCTGGATTGAGGCATTGCGGATGGATAGTCTGATGTTCGGTCCATTACGCATGGCTCAAGTGGTCAGTTTGGTTGCGATCGCATTGGGAGTTGCTGGTTTAGGGTGGCTGTATTGGATGGGTCGGTCTTTGCCAGATGTTGTTCCAGTCGATAATCAGCAGTGGGATACGGTTTCTAAATAAAAAAAGCCCCAGAGTTTAGCTCTAGGACTTTACCAGGGTGCATCTACCACTTTCTATTTACTGGGTAGATCAGGTTAATCCGGACAATTTTGGAATATAGCAATCTGTTAGAAGTTGTGATAGTGGGAAGATCGCGCGTAAATTATAGGAAACCTCAAATTCCAGAAGTTGCTCCAACTTTGCTAGCTTCTTCAACCCAGCTATCAAACAACTTTTGATTCTTTTTAATCCATTCTTGGCTATGGCGACGGATATCTGCTGGGGTATCTTCCCCATTTTCCGCCCGTAGGCTTTCAGCATTAATATCCTCAATCGGCATCTTAAATCGCTCAAACAATTTTCTGGCTGCTGGGTTGGCTGCTATAAATTTTTTGTTGGCCACAAAGCGGATTCGATCCACTGCGAATCCGAGATTTTTACCGTTAATTGAAGTATGTTTTTCTGTCAACCCTTTCTGGGATTCTGGTAGATTGGTTTGGGCAACTTCTAGCCAAACCACATCATCACCTGGTTTTAATACCGTAGTCAGCCACAGGGGAGTCCAAGTGTAGTAAAGGATAGGTTTTCCTTGTTTGTAGCGAGCAATGGTATTGGCAATTAGGACACTATATTCTCCTTGGTCGTGTTCGATAGTATCCCTGAGCCCATAAGCATCTAAGTGATGCTCAATAACTAACTCACATCCCCAACCGGGAATACAACCAGCTAAATTTGCCTTACCATTTCCATCGAAATCAAAAAGTTTGGCAATTTTAGGGTCTTTGAGTTGCTCCAAATTGGTGATATTGTATTTTTCAGCAGTTTTTTTATCAATCTGATACCCTTGCAACAGATCAGAAACAATAACTCCAACTCGCTCTAATTTCTTGTCGCCACCATTTTTTTCAAAGAATCCTGTGTGCAGGTTTTCCCAGTGGCTAGCGCTAAAATCTAGGTCGTTATTACCCAAAGCGATGTGCCTGGTGGTTGGCTGGAGTTCTTTGGGTTTTTCAATCTCGTAACCGAGCTTTTCGAGAGCTGTGTTAACGATGTGTGTAGTGAATTGTGATTCTGGAGAATAACCATAGGTAGAGCGTACCTTCACCCCTTTCCCAGGTAGGGCTATTTCTGATGCAGTTAATTCGGTTGTAGGTTGGGGAATTTGTTCCCAGCCGATCAAACCCACAAGCAATGCCACTAAAACCATTGCAGCAACATTAGCCCCAGTTAGTGGTTTTTTTGTTAACCTCAAACGCACAAAACCAATGGGTCCTCGCTCTAGCCAAGGGATTTGGTTGTTGCCTTGACTCACCACTTGAGTGATCCGGTCGAGCATCACCGCAATCAGAACGATGCTTAATCCTCCCACAGCAGCTAGTCCGACATTCACCCGACCGAGACCTTGTAAGACCATCTGTCCCAATCCCCCGACACCAATCATAGAAGTCACCACGGACATCGATAGTGCTAATAGGATGGCTTGGTTGACTCCAGCTAGGATAGTTGGCATGGCTAGGGGAATTTGCACTTCCCAAAGCATTTGTCTTGGGGTTGAGCCAAATGCGATCGCAGCTTCGACAACTTCTGTTGATACTTGTCGGATGCCTAGGTTGGTCAGGCGAATCAGGGGGGGAACAGCAAAGACTAAAGTAGCGATTACTCCAGGTACTGCACCAATGCCAAACAGCATTACTACTGGGACAAGATAGACGAATGACGGCAGGGTTTGCATGGCATCAAGCAGGGGTCGCAGGAATTTCTCCACGCGATCGCTACTAGCACAAGCAATGCCAAGAGACATGCCAATCAGCACGCAAAAAACTACAGCTGTCACCACTAGCGCCAGGGTAGTCATGGCTTGTTCCCAAGCTCCAAAAAAGCCAATCAAGGTCAAGGCAATAAGGCTATAAATAGCAATTTTTCCCCCAGCAATTTGCCATACTATCAAAGCCAGAATAATCAGAAAAATTAGGGGAGGAATGGATAGGAACAGCGATTGTATCCCTTCCAGAGTCCAGGTAATGGGCAAGCTAATTGTTTGAAAGAAGGGACGGAAGTTGTCAACTAGGAAATTAACTACTGCGGTAACCCACTCGTCAAGAGGTAATGTATAAAGCTCAAAGGGATTCAAGATAATATCTAGACCGACTTGGCTTGTTGCGATATTATTAAGGGATAGAATTAAATAATTGAACACAATACTATTCAAAGCAACACTCTTCTAGTATAGATTGTCAATTTATCTAGATATTTCCTTTGTAAGCTATCAGCGAACACCGATTAGCGCACGCTACTTGAGGTGCTATCAGCGAACACCGATTAGCGCACGCTACTTGAGGTGCTATCAGCTGTTGTTGCTGTTGTTTTGGATAAGCTTTTTAGGTTTGCCAATACTAGCGATAAGATCAGACTGTTCCACCATTCCTTTGAATGTACCGTCAGTATCGACTACAGCAACAGGAAGTCCATCTCGGTAGAGGTGAAATATATCTTCTAGGTGGGTTAAAGCGTTGACTGTGGGGAAGTCTGTTTCCATCACTTCAGTAATGTCTTCACTGCCTTTTTGGAGGACTGCTTCGAGCCATTGTTTCTTGACAATTCCAACTGGTTTGCTGTGTTCATCGACAACATACATTTGTTGGAGGTGATGGTCTATCATCTGTTCTAGTCCAGCCTTAGCAGAGTTTTCTTTAAGAACTAAGGCAGGGGTTTGACGAGCAATTGACCCAGTTTTTAGGACTTGGGCGCGGTTAACATCTTGGATGAATGCACTGATGTAGTCATCAGCTGGTTGGTTAATCAGTTCTTCTGGTGTGCCAATTTGGACAATATAACCGTCTTTCATCACTGCTATGTGATCGCCCATCTTCAGGGCTTCTTGAATATCATGGCTGATAAATACAATGGTTTTGTGCAGCTCTGTTTGGAGTCGCAGTAATTCATCCTGCATGTCCCGCCGAATTAGGGGGTCGAGGGCGCTGAATGCCTCATCCATAAGTAAAATCTCGGCATCTGTGGCTAAAGCGCGGGCTAAACCTACCCGTTGACGCATCCCACCACTCAGAGAAGAAGGTAAATAATCCGCCCATTGGGATAAACCTACCACTTCTAAGGTTTCCAGGGCTTTTTTGCGGCGTTTGGCTTGATCTATCCCCCGGACTTTGAGACCATACCCTACATTTTCTGCAACTGTTTTGTGGGGAAATAATCCAAATCGCTGAAACACCATTGATACCTTGCTCTGGCGAATCTCTCGCATCCGCTTCTCATCAACATGGGCAATGTCTTCATCATCGATATAGATATTGCCGCTGGTGGGATTAATTAAGCGGTTAATACAGCGAGCTAGGGTAGATTTTCCGGAACCGGATAACCCCATGACCACAAACAATTCTCCTTGATTGACGGTCATAGAAACATCAGCAATGCCTAAGACTTGACCGGTTTTTTCTAAGATAGAATCCCTACTCCCACCTTGCCGAAATAGTTTGAGGGCAGCTTGGGGTTTTTCGCCATAAATTTTAATCAGATGTTCAATACGAATTTTGGGGTTTGAATTAATATTAGTCATTAGTAATTGTTGAAAATGGGAAAAGGTAATTTTAAAAAAATGATTCGTAAAAACCCCTATTTTATAACAGTTAATCAGCAGGCTTATTACTGACGCACTCAGGACTTTTTATGACCATTCACCTTAAATTTCATCTGGGTCAATCCCTGCCTGTCGCAGTCGTTCTGCTAATTTTTCAGCTCGTTGCTCAGCTACTTCAGCTCGTTGCTCAGCTGCTTCTTCTGGTAAGGGAACTAGATTCCCATCCCGGTCATAAAAGCGCAGCCATACTGCTGAGCTTTCCTCAATGGTTCCAGACCATTGTCCTAACCACAAGCCTAAGCGCTGACACCATAGCCACCCTTGTTCATTTGGGGTTAGCTCCTGGTAGCCATTGTGTATATCTAAATACCATCCTTGCAATGAATCTGGGTCAAAGGGTTGGTAGACAAAATAATTTGGAGTGCGGAAGGTCTGGCAGTAGATGTTCTTCTTTTTACCTATATCAACTTGCTTGGTGGAGGGGGACATCAGCTCGATTATTACATCTGGGTAGCGACCCTGTTCTTCCCATACTACCCAGCCCAGGCGTTCTCGGCTACCGTCTACATTCAAGACTACAAAGAAATCTGGCCCGCGAAAGTCCCGGTTTCGTGCTTGTTCACTGCTGAAGTAAACAAACATATTGCCCCCAACAAAGTAATCGTCTCGGTCAGCTAAAGCAACGCGCAGTGAACGGATCAGGGCGTTCATGGCTATGCGGTGGCGGTCACTCTCCAAAGGTTCTCCATCATCAAAAATTAAATCCGTTGGTGGCATGGGGGGCTCCCAATCCACACTATCGGTTGCAGTTGGGGATACTGCTTCGGTCTTGGTTATGCTGGTCACAAAAAATTTAGTGTCACGTTTGGAAGCCTGGTATCTAATCACTGGGAAAGAAAAACGCACTAAGAGCGCGGTGTTAACCGCTGATACGAAGGTCTTTCCCCAAGACTAGTATATCTGTTCTGTAAACCTGATGCGATCGGCGTTCGCGTTCGCGCAGCGTCGCCTACGGCGAAAGCGTGGCCAAAGGCCTCAGCCGCGCCAAAGGCGATCGCAATCCTAAATCCTTTGTCAAAAATACTTCCGTTGAAAATAGTGCTGAGTCCTCAATACAGAAACCAGAGTAAAAACTGTTACTGTTCACGATTGAACAATGTTTAAACTTCTAGTATAACTTTAATTAAAATACGGGATTTAAACATTATTTAGCAAGACTACATTGACAAACTTTTTGTTACTCTAAATCTGAAGAGATGTTGCAGTTATCAATTAGGCTTCTTATTTTTTATAAAATAAATTACTATTGCTGCAACACCGGGCAAACGAGCCGATTCAATAAACTTATGCCCTACAAAACCGTATCTGGATCAATTCCCCGTTCTTTTAATAGCGCTCTAAGACGTACCACTTCAGCTTCCGCCTTTTCAGCTCTTTCTTGTCCTGTCAGCAACAGATTACCTTCACTATCCCACCATCGCAGCCAGATTTGGGTTTGATTCTGGTAGCTTCCCGACCATTTTCCCAGTTCTACTTTTAACGGAGCAATCGGATAATGACCCCTTTCGTTCGGTGACATTTTCTGATAGAATCCATTTACGAGATTGTAGACTTCTAGTTCATTGTCCTTGATCACAAATATGGCGTAGTAGGGAATCCTCATCACTCGCTCGTAGACCCAGAATTTACCAGGACGCTGACCCTTTTTCTTATCCTTGGTCTGAGAGTTAACAGTTGCTAGCTGAGCCAGTGATGTTTTGTCCCGTTCCTCACTCCCATCCCTGCTTGCCAGTTCGATAGCAATCAGGGGTGGGATGTATTCTCTCCGAAGCACGTAGGAGCGACGAATCTGACCATCAAGCTTGGGGGGAACATCTGGAATATAGAACCAATCAGGAGCTTCGGCTCCTGTCTCTGGGGGGTCGGTTTCTCGCCAGTAGATGCCGCAATCTTGACCAATGATGTACTGACCATCAGGGTGAAGCTGTTGCAGTACTGAACCAATTGAATCGGTTAAGAGCAGAGTTTGGGGATGCTCTTGAAAGTTCTTCACAAAGGTGCCATCCGACTCTGGTAATTGGGTGTGGTCGGGAAAGGGTTGGGAAAAATCTTGGTTGGGAGTGAGGGTTTTCGGTTGACTATTTTGAACCATCCCACTAGAAATTAAACTGGGTTCGGACTACTCCAATCCCAATGGTATCATTTTCATCATTGTGTTCTGGATCGACAATTACCAAAACACCAGGAGTGATAAAGATTCTATCAGTGAGTGGGTAGCGATAAGACAGTTCAAGATGGTATGATACATCGCGATCGCGACGACCAGCAACTTCATTACTAGCTAGTCTTGGAGGCATGCCAACAATTAGATTCAACTGGCTGCCTAGTTTTCCGATGTCTGGGAAAGCAGCGGTAACTGCCCAGCTCCAAATGTCTGCATCTGATCCGGTTGACCCATCTAAACCATCGTTACGGGGTGAGGATTCTGCGATCGCATTGCTATAACCAACCCAACCCCCTAGGGTAAAGCGATCGCTAAATCGATAGCTAGTCGATACACCCAAGCTATTTGATGAGGTGGCTGTATTTGAGCCAAAGGGAGATTGAGCGAATTGGCTACCGAGGAACGATGCAGTATTGGGTTGAGGAGAGTAGTACCGGACATAGGTCAAGGCCATACCAAAGCGATCAGATGGAGTAAGGGTCACCTGAGCCAAAGCACCAAAGTCACCATTAAACAGTCCAAAGTCTGTATTAGAGGCAGAACCAGTATAATAGGCTGCTCCAGTAGCAAGCACGTCATTGAATTGATAGTAGATTGCAGTACCAGCACCAAAACCCAAGTCGTAGATGTAATTATTGAATCCAAAACTGGAAATGGAAAATGCTGGATTGAGGGTGGGAATCAAAGCAGTTGCTCCCTGACCTGCTGCTGCTATAGATACCAGACCTTTATTACCTAGGGGAAACCGATAGAACAGCTGGTTTAATCTCACATCATTGCCGGTATTAGTGGCAAAACCAAACCTTGTCATGGCTGTCCCCGTGAAACCAGTGCTAAAGTTACTGGTATTCCCTGCCCGAAGTCTAGTGCGCAAAAGGTCTCGACCAGTGAAACTGGTATCAAAGTTGAGAATTGCCCGGCCTCCCAACAGAGTATTAGTATCATCAAAATCTTCTGTTGGGCTTTGACCAGAAGGAACTGCTTTTTTTCCGCCAAAGCCAGTAGCTAGAGCAATATCTACACTCCCACGCAATATAGTAGTAGTCGAGAACTGATGGTCTTCGAGGAAAGTCACTCGCCCTTCCAAGTTATCGACCCGAGCCTGTACAGTAGCCAATTCATCACTGAACTCTTCTTGTAGCCTTTGCATTGCTGCTAAATCAGCTTCGGTTACCAAGTTTGCTGTTTTACCAATAATCATGGCATTCACCCGATTTAGGCAAAAATTCAAGCCAAACGCAAACTCGTAGCGAGTCAGAGCGCGGTTACCGCGATAGGTGTCATCCTCGTAACCAGTCAGGCATCTATAGCGCTTTAATAAAGACTGTAGTGCTTCGTAAGCCCAATCCGTAGGTTGGACATCAGACAGTTCATAAACTGGTGTTATCCGCCCCATTGGTGCATTATTCAAGGGGTCTGCCACACCTAAGTTTTGGGATATATCTAAACTATTATCTAGACTATTATCTAAACTATTGGAGTTAGTCTGAGTAGATGGGATGTCTAATAGTTTAGAAATCGGTGCTACCTGACCCATAGAGGGATTACTCACAGAGTCTGCCACCTCTAGGTCTGGCAGTGACTCCAGATTAGTCAAGCTAGCTGTCGATATCCCAGAATTAGAAATAGAGGTAGTAGTTTTAAATTGCAGTTCATGGTGGAATTGGTCTGTTAACTGAGGAGTTTTTGGGGGAGTTTTTAAGTACTCTCGCGCTAGATATTTCGGGCTGGGATTAAGATCTGACCAATCTGGTGATGGGTTAGGGTCTATAGCGGTCAAGGTTTCTGGTTCGCTCTCAGCCATGGCGGGGGTAATGGTTACCAAATGAACACCAAGTACTATCGGTGTCAGTGGTAATGCACCGCAAAAGTTTTTCACAATTCTCCTCACACAACAAAAATAAAGGGTAAAAGCTCGAAGGCTATACCACACCAATAACAGCGATACACGGATAGCAAAAGAAATGTATTCCTTTTGCCTTCTGTTGAATTTTGTCGTTCTATGGAACAACCCTGATGTTGTTATTCACAGCTTCGATGGCTCGGTTAGCAACATCTTCCGGTATCCGAGTGTACTGTAGA
>NZ_JAAHHS010000135.1 GCF_010692395.1 Moorena sp. SIO3H5 | reverse complement strand
TCCAAGATTAAACCTGACGAGTGTTATCACTTAGCTGCATCCAGTTTTGTCAGTTATTCCTTTGATGATGAATCGTCTATCTTAACCAGTAATTTTAATGGAACCCACCATTTACTGGCATCAATTAAAGAAGTGGTACCGGAGTGTCGTTTCTTTTTTGCAGGTTCTTCTGAAATGTTTGGCAGGGTGTTCCATGCCCCTCAAAATGAGCTGACTCCTTTTAATCCCCGGTCTGTGTATGGTATTTCCAAGCTAGCAAGTCATCATCTGGTGCAAAACTATCGTAACCAGTATGGTATTTTTGCTTGTACCGGGATTCTTTACAATCATGAATCCCCAAGGCGTGACTTTAAGTTTGTCACTCGCAAAATTACCTCTACTGTCGCCAAGATCAAGCTGGGGTTAGAAAATAAGCTTTATCTAGGAAATCTAGATGCTCTCAGGGACTGGGGATATGCTCCGGATTATGTCTATGCCATGTGGCTAATGCTGCAAAACCATTCTCCAGAGAATTATGTAATTGCTTCCGGAATGAATCACTCGGTTCGTGAATTAGTAGATTGTGCGTTTAGTCACGTCGGTCTTGATTATCAAGATTTTGTGGAAGTTGATCAGAGGTTTTATCGTCCGACAGAAGCAGTGCCCCTTTGTGGGGATAGCTGGAAAATTCGGGATGAGCTGAATTGGAACAGTAAAAATAATTTTCCTGATATTGTCGCGGAAATGGTGGAGAGTGATCTTAGTTTTTTTTAGTTAAACCTTGTTGAAAATCAGTATTAAACAACAATCACAATAGGTCTAAATTAAACCAGTGAGTATTCTATATAGAAGTGTTGAATTAAAGCTTATTGATTCTGTAATTAGATTTACTAAATCTACTAAGTTGTGGCAAGATAACCAATTCATATTAAGGGAATTTAAATTCCTTAAGCAAGCTGCTTTTATCGCTATTACTTTAACGATATTTGCAGCATTGCTTGAAGGCTTTGGTTTAGGATTTATTCTAAATTTTTTACAAAATATAACCGACCCTGATGCTACCCCAATCCAGACAGGAATTAACTGGATAGATATGTGGTTTCTTGGAGTAAATAGACCGCTAAATGAGAGAATTTACCGGATATCTGCTCTAATTCTGATCACAACCTGGTTGCGTTCAGCCTTTATGTTTGGTGGGCGCAGGTACAGCACAATTACTCAGATGAATTTGTTAGATAGGCTGCGCAAGAAGCTATTTGAGCAACTTCAACGGCTGAGTTTGGGTTACTTTTCTCAGACCCGTTCTGGAGCGCTAGTTTACAGTCTAACCACCGAATTAGAAAAAATTCATCAAGCGTTTGATGTGACAGCTGTTATGTTGACTAGAATTTCTATTCTAGTTGTCTATGTCATATCAATGTTCTTGCTTTCTTGGCAACTTTCCATTGCATCATTAATGCTCTTTAGCCTCATGAGTGTTGCTCTTTCTAACTTGGTTAAAAGGTTGCGAGAGACAAGTTTTGAGGTTTCCAAGGCAGGCAGTAACTTTACTTCAGTTGCTGTAGAGTTTATCAATAGCATTCGCACAGTTAAGGCATTTGCAACTCAGGACTTTGAGCGTAGACGATTCTATGACGCTAGCCAAAAATTTGCAAACATCACTATCAAATCTACTTCATTTGGGTATGCTATAGAACCGATTGCGGAAAGCGTAGCCACCACAATTTTAATCGGCATGATTATTGTAGCGTTTAGCATCTTCGTTCCTAATGGACAGATGCAGCCAGCTTCATTACTGACCTTCTTGTTTGTTTTGTTTCGTGTGATCCCGATTGTACGTCTGATTAATAATGCCAGAGGGCGTCTGGGGGAATTCACCGGACCAATGAATAACATTAAAGAGCTGCTGAGAACTGACAACAAGCCATACTTGCAGAATGGTAACGTGGAATTTTCAGGATTAGAGCGAGCCATCGAGTTTGCTTCCGTGAATTTTGGTTACGATCCCTCTAACCTGGTACTGCATGATATTACCTTAACTATCAACAAGGGAGAAACAACAGCCCTGGTCGGTGCTTCTGGTTCAGGTAAAACCACCCTTGCTGACTTAATTCCTCGATTTTATGACCCAACCGCAGGTAAAGTTATCATTGATGGCATTGACATACAAGAGTTTGAAATTAACTCTGTGCGTCGTAAGCTAGCTATTGTCAGTCAGGATACATTTATTTTCAACACCTCTGTTCGCAATAACATTGCTTATGGTTCAGAACAGGCAGATGACCTGGCAATTCGAGAAGCCGCAAAACTTGCTAATGCATTGGACTTTATCCTAGATTTGCCTGAAGGTTTTGACACGCAACTGGGTGATCGCGGAGTTCGATTATCTGGAGGTCAACGTCAACGGCTGGCCATTGCTCGTGCTTTACTGCGAGCACCAGAGATTCTGATCTTAGATGAGGCAACTAGTGCCTTAGATTCTGTGTCTGAGCGTCTGATTCAGGAGTCCTTAGAAAAACTTTCTGTAGGACGGACAGTAATTACCATTGCCCATCGCTTATCGACCATTTCCAAAGCTGATAAGGTAGTTGTTCTCGAACAGGGGCGAATTGTAGAGCAAGGAAGGTATCAAGAGTTACTCGAAAAGCGCGGTAAACTTTGGAAATATCACAAGATGCAGCATGAAGTTGGTCAAACAAATTGAAACTAGCTACTAGCCATCATCAATGTCAAATCCTAGTAATAACTATAGTTTATCCCTCGTCAATATTATCGAAAACATAACATGTTTATCATTGTTAGAAAAACAGGTCAATTAGGCAATAGGATGATGCTATTTGCAAATTTTATGGCTTTTGCAATGGAATACAACCTCAAGTTTATAAATCCTGCCTTTGATGAATATGCCGTTTTTTTTGAGGGAACCCATAAGGATTTTTTTTGTCGATACCCTGCCAAAAAATCATTTCTTAAAGGGAATAGCCTTAAACTTAAAAGAAATTTCCATAGAGTTGTTTACCATTCAAGCCGATTATTGGTTAAAGATGCTACGGACTTTAAGTTTTCAAATATAAAAATATTAAGAGATACTGGGGTACATAGAGGGGTCATTTTTGATGATCAATTTGCTAAGTATTTCAAAAAAAATCAATTAGTATTTATTCATGGATTTTGGTTTAGAAATTCTGGTCTATTTTTGAAGCATTCAGACACAATTAGAAAGTTTTTTACGCCACTAAAAAAACATACTGAAAATATTAACAAACTCGTAACTAACCTCAAAAAAACCTGTGATATTATGGTTGGTGTTCACATTAGACAGGGAGATTATAAAAAATTGCTAGGAGCAAAATATCTCTACAGCACTGATGCTTATGTGAACTTAATGAAAAAAACAGAACGTCTTTTCCCAGGAAAAAAAGTTAAATTTTTAATATGTTCAAATGTGCCCCAGGACAGAGATAAATTATCAAAATTAGATTTTGCTTTTGCCAACAACCACATTGTAGAAGATATGTACTCACTTGCTCAGTGTGACTATATCATAGGTCCCCCAAGTACCTATAACATGTGGGCTGGTTTTTATGGACGGGTACCTTTGTACTGGATTGAGGATCCCAAGGCTGACATATCGTTAGAGAGTTTTCAAATTTATGATGTGCCACTAGATGTCGCTCCAGTTTCATTTGCACAGTAATTAATTCCTTATTATAACCATAGGCAAGATAACAAGGATATGTCAAAGCATCAAGAAGGGCAAAAACCGCTAGTGAGTGTTATCATCCCCACCTATAACCGCTTGAGCTACCTCAAACAAGCAGTTGAAAGCGTACTCCAACAGACCTACAAAAATCTTGAAATTATTGTTTCTGACGATTGTAGCCCTGAGAATCCGCAAGCTATGATTGAGTCATTTCAGGATGATCGGATCCAATTCCGTCGAAACTCAAATAATCTAGGAAATGGTCCTAATGTTGCTGGGGCATTTAAACAAGCTCAGGGAAAATATGTAGCAAGTCTCAATGACGATGACCTGTGGAATCCAGACTTTTTAGAAAAGCTAGTTCCTCCCCTAGAAGCGAATCCAAATGTAGTTGTCGCTTTCTGCGACCATTATATTATAGACGCAGATGGCGTAATTAATTATGCAACTACTGAAGCACATACCAGGCTTTGGAAGCGTGACCAACTTAAAGCAGAGGTATATCAGCCGTTCTTTACGATCGGACTAGTAGACCAAGCAGTGTCTCCTGCATCCTCTGCTGTGATTCGCAGGGACAAGGTTAATTGGGATGAACTGTTGTCAGTGGGGGTCTATTGGGATTACTACCTAACCTACCTAGCTTGCCGCAATGGTGATGGCGCGTACTACTATCCAGAAAGACTAACTCGATACCGCGTGCATGAATTATCTGAAACCCATATGAGTGGGAGTGGAAACGCCAAGGCTCAGATCCGTAAAGGTAAGTCAGGTATTTTTTGCTACGAACACTTTTTAGCAGATCCTCAATTACAAAAGCATCGGAATTACTTTACCCAGAAATTAGCACAAGCCAACACAACTCTGGGTATTGGGCTGATACGGGATGGACGTGTAGCAGAAGCACGCCCCTATCTTTTTCGTGCCTTGAATCAAAGTTTTAGTCTGCGAACTGTAGCAGCTCTCATCCTCACCGTTATACCTCAACAATTAGTCAATCCTTTCGAGATATCTCCGAGACGGGAAATTATCCAACAGACAAAAGTACATTCAAAATTACATTAATAATTTCCGGAATTAAGCTGAGTATTTCGAAATCATAAAACCTCAAATAATTTCTTCACAACTCCCTAGGACAGTTAGAAATATTTGAATAATGTATAGTATTTACAATAAAGATAATAGTCAATCATGACAAAAATAGCAATCCATCCCAAATTGTAATACTAGTCAATATACTTAATAGTGGTAACCCCTGATTTACGAAAAAAAATGAATACGAAAGTGTTCAAATGCTTATATTACAAGAGATAGCATGCCTTGATTAAAGTGAGTGCCAACAAGCATTCGTTGCATTTCATTTTTACAAAAATACGACCATTAAATTCTAAAACAATTTTCAAGGTTTTTGAGTTATAAATTTACAACTTTGAGATCTAATAAAAAGGAGAAACTATAGATTATGAATAACTTAGTCAAAAAAATACTTAAAAAGATAGATTTAAGCTCGGTTCCCAGTCGCATTTCCACCAGTCTGTCAGACAATCAAGCTTACCCCCAAATATGTATCCAAGCTAGCAATGATTATAGGTTATTCAATAATTTCAGAAGAAACCCCATTTATAATCAAATTCTAGAGCATGTTTCCCGTGAAGAAGGCAATGAATATCTCCGATTAATATCTAATGAATCAGATATTTTAGCAGGGATCAATAAATTCAAATCGAACGATGATTATGGAAATCCCAGAATGTATGAATATCCTAATATAGGAATGATTGCACCATCTACTCTTCGATATATTAAAGTTCTTGCAGATCTTAAGAGGCTCTTTCAGACAGCAGACAATCTGAATATTTGTGAAATAGGTGTTGGATACGGTGGACAGTGTCGAGTTATCAATGCCTATTATAAGCCCGCTACATATTGCTTAGTTGACATCGAGCCAGCTCTGTCTCTTGCTCAAATATTTTTGGATAATTACATTCTTCATTCAGTATTAACTTATAATACGATGAACAAATTAGGACAGAGAGACTATGATTTAGTCATAAGTAATTATGCCTTTACAGAACTTCCACGAACGATACAGGATATCTATTTGAATAAAGTCATTTTTAACTCAAAGAGAGGTTATATAACCTATAATGAAATCACACCCCAGGAATTCAACTCTTACAAATCAGATGAACTGATTAAAATGATTCCTGGCTCCAAAATCTTAAAAGAAGAACCACTTACGCATCCAAAGAACTGCATAATAGTATGGGGAGTAAATGTTTAACCTGTCACTGAGATGAACCCATTGATGGGGTTGATATAGCCAGGTGTTCAAGGCATTGTAGAGGCGGAAGTTTTTTTCACAGTATTCCGATGATTAGAGTGGTATCAATTCATAGAATGCTGGCTCCCTCTACATGGATGTAAATTTCCTCAATCCTTGTCAGCCATACAAAGCGCGAGTGGGGGAAACCACGGCAGTTGCTCATGGTTTGTTCGCGTTCGCCTTTGGCGTGGCCTACGGCCAAGCGTCGCCAAAGGCGATAGTTACCGTAAGATAGTGGAGCCTTGTCTTGATGCAGTCGCTCATGGGGGAAACCCCCAAGACCGCGCTGCATCGCTATTAACAAATATTTAACCCTTTTCTGCATAACCTGCTAACTATAAAGGCTCCACAATAAACAGGTTTCGTCTCCGGGGGGAGACCCCCAAGACCGCGTTGCCTCCCCAAAACCGCGCTGCATCGCTTCTATGATAAGCGTTTGAAGATTTCACGCTATTACTTTTGTCAGTCAACCAGGAATCTACCTATAGTCCTTATGATTTCTCTAAGGTTTAAATTAGGATTGCCATATCAGGTATTTATACCAAATACAATTCTCACAACCCCTTTATAAAAATTGACCAAATCCAGTTCCATCGTCAATAATATAGGCCATTAAAATAAAATGGTGATGAGAACCATATTGACTATAATTTCTAAAGCAGAGATATCATAAAATCAATCTCTTCACTTTTTACCTCTGGCAATTCATTATCTATGTTGGTAATAGAAACATAAATTCCAAGGAATCTGTCAATGGCATTAATCGTTCCAGATGCAATCCCCTCAAAAGCAAGCAGTGGAGAAAAGCGACTATTCAAAATCCTCAGAGATGAACTCCCCGATGATTGTCATGTATGGTATGAACCCAACATAAACAAACTCTACCCCGATTTCATTATTCTCGGACCGACATTGGGACTATTAATCCTGGAGGTGAAAGCTTGGAAAGCTAGCCAAATTCTACGGGCAAGTGATCCAAACTTTAAAATTAAACGAATGAATGGACGGATTGAAACTCAACAATCCCCATTGAGACAGGGCAAGGGTTATCGGGATACATTGCTTAATAAACTCAAAAGTTACTCAATTCTCTGTCAAGATGAGGAGGACTATCAAGGAAAGTTAGCCTTTCCCATTGGATTTGGTGCGATAATGACTAATATCTCTGAAGCCAAAGCCAGAAATGAAAACATCTACTCAATTCTGGAGAAGCCTCAAGTTGTCTACACAGATGAATTGCTCGAATGGGATGGTATCGGTGAACGGGCTTTGATGAAGCGATTAGAGGATATGTTCACTGTTCGGTTTAAGTTTATGGGTTTGGAAGATGACCAAATTAGCACTATCAAGGGTGTCATTCATCCTGAAGTTGTTGTCAATAAAGAACCTGCAACAATTAAAAGTGTGCCCTCTGGATTTACCCTCAAACCCGATGCAACTGTAATCAAAACTCTGGACAATAAACAGGAACAGTTGGCTCGTTCTCTTGGCCATGGTCATCGATTGTTCTGTGGCGTAGTGGGGTCAGGCAAAACTATAATCTTACTTAGTCGCGCCAAGTATCTCGCTGGGGAAAACTTCAACAAACGAGTCCTAATTCTGTGCTTCAACAAAACATTAGCAGCCTACTTGCGATCGCTTATCGAAGAAGAAAACAATCCCCTCTATCAAGAACGGATTCGAGTTATACACTTCCACGCTTGGGCTAAATCCATCATGGGCCGATTACCCAATTTCAAAGATTACAACTCAGAAGAAGAATCTAACGAGGTGTTAGCTGATCTCCTTTTGGAAGCCCTATCTGATATTCCCACAGAAGAAAAATGGGATGCTGTACTTGTTGATGAAGCTCACACCTTCTATCCCAATTGGTTTAGGTGTTGCAAAGAGGCACTCAAAGACCCAGATAATGGTGACTTGCTTATCGTTTCGGATAAAAGTCAAAGTATCTACAAACGCCAAAAGTTCACCTGGAAGTCAGTCGGAATCAAGGCAAAGGGCAGAGTTAAGAAACTCAAGGACAACTATCGAAACACCAAAGAAATCTTATCCGCCGCTTGGGATTTAGTTCAGTCATTCTCGATTAAAGAAGATGGAGAAGAAACCTTTCCCGTTGTTAAACCCTCTGCTGCACTCCGCCAGGGCAAACGTCCAACTCTGTATCTGTGTGAGAGTCGAATGGCAGAAGTTGAAAATGCGATCGCACAAATTCAGCAACTCACCACTCAAGGCTACCAACCCCAAGACATCGCTATCATCTATCGGTATTTGAAAGACTACGAAAAGGAACCGTTTAGCTTTCTGACTCAACAGTTAGAATCGGGCTTGGGCTACTATTGGGTCTGTAAAGACAATAAAAACAAGGAGAATTACAGCATCCGTCATCCAGGAGTAAGACTGATTACCGCCAAGTCTTCCCTCGGTCTGGAGTTCAAAGCCGTGATTCTTCTGTGGGTGCAGCAGTTTGGCGTGGGAGATGAAGCCGAGGCTAGACGGGAACTTTACGTTTCAATGACTCGCGCTCAAGATATCCTGCATTTGTTTGGGTCGGGTCAGTTTAAGTTTTTGAAAGGCTTGCAAGAATGCGATCACTTAGATGTTGTAAGCTGAGATTTTCCTAGAACAAATCATCCTAATGGCTGACCCCACCATTTCCATACTCTTTGTTAAAAAGTAATTTCCATCGCTGAATTAACGCCTGTTCTAACGGCTGTCGTGCCTTTCTCTCAACCGGAGTATCCCAGCAAAACGCGGTATTCACAAAGGTTTTTAACTCATACTGGTGGTTAAGGATGATGTAGTCTTAAGGATTTCTCACCAAAAGGGGTATGAGAACCGGATTTAGTATTAAAGACTTCTGCCAAGGATGCACTAGTCAGAGTTTTCGATAATTTTTACAGGATAGCTACTCATGAAACTCTGTATCGTTACCCACAAAGTCATGAAAAATGATGGCCAAGGTCGAGTCAACTATGAAGTTGCCAAAGAAGCCATTCGTCGCGGTCATCAGGTCACCTTATTAGCCAGTCATGTCGCCCCAGAACTCCAGCAGAGTAATCAGGTAAACTGGATTTTGATTCCAGTTAAAAGGTGGCCAACAGCACTAATTCGTCATCTGGTATTTTCCTGGCGGAGTGGGAATTGGTTAAATCAACACCGTAGTCAGCTGGAATTAGTAAAGGTTAACGGGTCCATTACCAGAGCTGGCTCAGATGTGAATGCTGTACATTTTGTCCACAGTTCTTGGTTGCGATCGCCTGCCCATACTTCTCGGCTACGTCGGGATTTGTATGGTCTTTACCAGTGGCTAGTTACAACCTTGAATGCCCATTGGGAAAAAAAATCCTTCCGTCAGGCAAAAGTAGTAGTCGCAGTTTCCGGAAAGGTCAAGAAAGAATTAGTAGACATTGGTGTACCCCCTGAATCCATTCAGGTGATTGTCAATGGTGTTGACTTACAAGAATTTTATCCCGGTGTGGCTGACCGCAAACAATTGGGTCTTCCTGAGGGAGTGCCTTTAGCATTTTTTGCTGGGGATATCCGAACACCTCGCAAGAACTTGGATACAATTCTGCACGCCTTAGTCCAAGTGCCTGAGTTACACCTAGCTGTTGCTGGCATCACAGAAGGTAGTCCTTATCCTCAGCTAGCCGCAAGCCTAAATGTCAGCGAACGGGTACATTTTCTCGGGTACCGACGTGACCTCCCTGAGATCATGCGAGCCGTAGATTTATTTGTCTTTCCATCCCGTTATGAAGCCTGCACACTAGTGCTCCTAGAAGCAATGGCTTCAGGTTTGCCAGTCATTACCGCCAGCACAGCCGGGGGGGCTGAATTGGTTACTCCAGCCTGCGGAGTGGTTTTGTCTGACCCCAACGATACCCAGGCTTTGGCAAAAGAGCTAAGCTTTTTGGTTAGTAATCCTGAAAAAAGGAAACAGATGAGCCAAGCTGCACCAATGATAGCCGCCCAATACAGTTGGGAAAAGATGGCACAAAGCTATGTGGATTTATTTGAAGAACTGATCAAGTAGTCTAAATTTAATGTTTCGCAAAGGGAGCAGGGAGCAGGGAGCAGGGAGCAGGGAATATGGCATCAAAAATTATCACAATTCCTAAACGGCTCCCTATTGTAATTGATTGGTTTTTGTTGAATGTTGACTGTTGACTGTCAACGGCTAACAGTAGTACCGACTATGGTCGATAAGTGCTCTTTAAGGGATTATTTTATTCTCTGGCAAGATAAAAAGGTGATAGTAGACTATTTGTCTGGTAAATCAGGACTATTGAAACAATTTGTTAAAAATTTTTTAATCAAGAAATAACCCGATCGAGCCTTTTTTGGGAAACTAACCGGATCGCTATTTGTTGCTGTTGAATAAAAAATTAGCACTCTTGAATCACGAAAATTTAATAGTTATTACGATTATTTGATTGTAACATAACTTTCGTATAGAGGAACTATTCCTGATGAAGGACATGAAAGCAGGGAGCATCCCATTTTGGCAAATCTATCTGTTCTATCTTTTGATTTGGGCGGTAGAATCACGATCATACAGCTTAATGCGGTATGTTTGGTCCAAAGTGGTATGTTCCCTGAAACCAGTTGCTATTTGCATCCCTACCTATAATCAAGCCCAGTACTTATGGGAGTCAGTGGGTAGCGCTTGTGGTCAAACCTATCCCAATGTGGAAGTTTGGGTGTCAGACGACGCTAGCACTGATGAAACCCCTGAGGTGATGGCAGAACTATGCCAGCAGTTTCCTCAAGTACGGTACTATCGGCAGCCTAAAAACCTAGGTATGGCAGCTAACAACAATTGCGTTTTGAAACAGCCAAACACTGAATTTATTGTTCGTTTGGATTCAGATGATGCCCTGTTACCCAACTATGTAGAAACGTTACTACCCCTGCTAGAGAACCATCCAGAGGCTGGTTATGCCCATAGTGCTGTGCAGGAAATTGATGAACGCAGTCAGAATCGAGCTGTGCGACGTATTGCAAGACAGCACGAGTTTCAGAGCGCAGACGAATCACTACTAGCCGCAGTTTTTGGCGTAAAAGTAGCTGCGAATATCGCTATGTTTCGGGCTGAAACGTTGCCAGCAGTTAGGTTTTATGAAGATAGTCCCGATTTTGTACAGGACTATAACATGTGGGTCAGAATGGCAGATGTGGGTTATGGTAACGTTTATGCCAATGATATATTAGCCTGTTATCGGGTTTGGACTGATGCTAAAAATCTACGTCCTAAGCGCAAAAATATTGAATTAAAAGGATGTATTCGGGTTTTTGAAGACAGTATTTTCCCTGCTTTTAAGCGACGGGGTTGGGATACAAAAGTGATTGATCAGCAGCGTCGTAAACTGGCCTTAAGACACACAGCATACTGTTATCGTCCACTGTTCAATGAGGTAGAACGCACGGAGCTTATTGCTCTCTTGAAAGAGTTAGGAGATTCACCAGCTTTGCGATTTCGCATGTTCTTATCGAAATTGGGCTTTCGTGCTGTCTTTGAATGGACAATTTCTATGGAATTACGGTTGAAAGGTATGGTGAAAGGCTGGTTAAGTAGTCTACAGAATTATTTACGGTCTCAAACAGCAGGATAGTAATCTGTTTAGAATTTAGAATTTAGAATTTAGAATTTAGAATTTAGAATTATGCCTTCACCATTCTTCATTCTTCATTCTTCATTCTTCATTCTTCATTCTTCATTCTTCATTCTTCATTCTTCATTCTGACAAACAACCTTGGCCAAAAGGCCACGCGTGCGCGTTCAACCTTCCAACCTTTAACCTAACTCAACCGTAGAATAAATGAGAATCACTGTTATAGTCCCCACCTATCGCCGTCCAAAAGACTTAGAACGGTGTTTAGAGGCTCTGGAGAAGCAAACTCGACCAGCGGATGAGGTCTTGGTAATTGTAAGGAATACTGATTCTGAAACTTGGGCGTTTCTTGAAGCATTCAACCCTGAGGTTTTACCCATGCGTCCTGTTACATTAAGCATTCCGGGGCAGGTGGCCGCTCTCAACGCAGGTCTTGATAGAGCACAGGGAGATATTATTGCCATTACCGATGATGATGCTGCTCCCCGTGGCAATTGGTTAGCTGATATTGAAACTCATTTTCTGTCAGATCACCGGATCGGGGGTGTCGGTGGACGGGATTGGGTACATCTGGGTAACTACCTGGAAAATGGAGCTAGAGAACGAGTGGGTCGAGTGCAATGGTATGGACGGGTGATTGGTAATCACCACCTGGGGGTAGGTTTACCTCGGGAGGTGGATGTCCTCAAAGGAGCTAACATGAGCTATCGACGAACTGCTATATCGGGCTTGCGCTTTGATCAGCGTCTGCGAGGGAGGGGAGCTCAAGTCCATAATGATCTCGGGTTTAGTCTAGCCCTAAGAAAAGCTGGTTGGAAGCTGATTTATGACCCAGGGGTAGCAGTAGACCACTATCCAGCACAGCGTTTTGATGAGGATCAGCGAGATATAGTTTTTAGCGATACTGCCCTGATTAATGCGGCACATAATGAAACTATAGTTTTGTTAGATTACTTGCCTGTTCTACAACGGATTATATTTATAGTTTGGTCAACATTGGTGGGAACGCAAATTAAACCCGGTTTCCTACAATGTTTGCGGTCTTTCCCCAAGGAAGGACTTTTAGCAGGACAAAAGTGGTTTGCTTCTTTGCGTGGACGTTGGCAAGGTTGGTTGAGCTGGAAAAAGTGCTTAGGCTAGCAAAAGGAATGGTTGAAAGGTTTGGGGTGAATAATCTCTGGGTTTTAGGGAGCAGGGAGCAGGGAGCAGGGAGCAAGAAATAAAATTAAAATGTATTTCACGGTTAATAATAAACGCTATACTAACTAATTTATACTAATTAATAACTAATCTATCATCTATCATAGATAGCATTTAAAAATGCATTTTAAAAAACACTATAAATTTGCTGTTTATTACCAATAATTACTAGATAATCTCTTGCCTTTTGCCTTTTGCCTTTTGACTTTTGCCTTTTGCTTCTTGCCTCTTGCCTCTTGCCTCTTGCCTCTTGCCTAAAACCTAAAACCTAAAACCTAAAACCTAAAACCTAAAACCTAAAACCTAGAACTTTTTACCTCACCCAATTTAAAACTGCTGTGTATCTAATCCCTAACACCTAATGACAAAAGGAATTCCTATCAAACTAGAACCAGCGCCTGCTTGGGCAGCCATCCTGTTATTTGTTGTGATTACAATACTGGGCATTATTGCTGGTGCTGGCAGCATTCTGCGTATTCTGTTGCCTGTGGTAGGGTTTGCCGTGGGCCTTTTTCTGTATCGACGGTATCCTGTCCTCTATTTAGGTTTTATGTGGTGGCTATGGTTTCTGATGCCGTTGGTTCGTCGTTTAATTGACTATCGCAGTAACTGGGTTAATCCGAGTCCAGTATTACTAGTAGCGCCTATGGTGACATGGATTACTGTGGATACCTTTGTAAAATACCTTCCTAGAGCTTATAAACAGGGGGGTTTGCCTTTTATTTTGGGATTCACCAGTATTTTGTATGGCTTTATTATTGGTCTGATTAAAAGCACTCCTATTTTCGCTATTCGAGGACTGATCGACTGGTTCACCCCGATTCTTTTAGGTTTCTACTTATTTATAAATTGGCGAGATTATCCTCGCTATCGCCAAAACATTCAGCGCACATTTCTCTGGGGTGTATTGGTGATGGGAGTCTATGGCTTAGTGCAATATGTGATCGCACCGGAGTGGGATCGATTTTGGTTGATTAACGCCAGAATGTTCTCGATGGGAAATCCCGAACCGTTCGGTATTCGTTTGTGGAGCACTATGAATTCCACTGGACCGTTTGCCGCAACCATGATGGTGGGTTTACTGTTGTTATTTAATAATAACAGTCCTTTACGTATTCCTGCTTCCATAGCTGGTTATTTGTCTTTTCTACTAACGTTATCACGGACGATGTGGGCAAGCTGGTTCTTTGGACTGGCTTCTCTGACCAGTTCACTCAAACCCAAAATCCAGATGCGGATAATTATTTCTATCCTGGTCATGGCAATATGTATCGTGCCGTTAACCACTATTGAGCCATTCTCGGAGGTAATTGGTAGTCGTTTGGCAACATTTTCTGACCTTGGAAATGATCACAGCGCGGAAGCTAGACAACAAATCTATGAAGAGAGTCTTGGCAAAGCTCTTTCTATGGCTTTAGGTAATGGGATTGGAAATACATTCACTATCGAACAAGGGGAACTCCGAAGCGTTGTGATTGACAGTGGCATTTTAGATATGTTTTTTACATTAGGCTGGTTTGGAACTCTCCCATATATGTGTGGATTGCTCCTGCTGGTATATAGTGTGTTTCAATATCCTGAGATTCGCCGTGATTCGTTCATGAGTACTGCTCGTGCTATTGGTTTGAGTAATTTAATCGGGCTACCGATTGGTAGCGCCATGCTTGGTGTTGGGGGATGTTATATTTGGGGATTTTTGGGTCTAACGATGGCAGCACATAAGTATCACCAGCATCAAAATAAGCTTTCTTATGAAATGGAAAGTATTGCTGAAGTGAAGACTGCTAAAGATAAGAATTATGAAAATTTTCTGATCAATGGCACTGACTGAAGAATAACAGAAGTAGGAGATGGAAAGGAACAGCCGGATGTTTCAACTACCAATTCCTAACTAACTTATAGGTCAAATATGGCGGTGCTTTCCTTTTTGGGAGATGTTTGATGCGTATACTCCATATCTTAAACCATATTAAACAAAGTGGTAATGGTATTGTCAATGTAGCAATTGACGTTGCCTGTGAGCAAGCGAAAGCCGGTCATGAGGTTGGTATTGCCTCTGCTGGCGGGGCATATGAAACATTGCTAAGGGCTTATGGCGTCACTCACTTTGAACTGGATCAGACCCGAAAACCGTTGCATCTGCTCAAGGCTGCTGGGCGTTATCGAGGGATAATCGCAGAATTTCAGCCAGATATTGTCCATGGACACATGATGACGGGAGTAGTCCTAGCTCGGTTTCTACGGGGTTCCGCAAAATATAAGCTAGTATCCCATATTCACAATGTTTACCAACGTAGCTCAATAGTGATGGGATTGGCTGAACGGGTGATTTCTGTGAGTGATGCGGTAGCAACGTCGATGTCTAAGCAGGGTATTCCCATGGGGAAAATGCCTGTGATCAAGAATCGCACTCTAGGCAGTCCTAGATTACCTGCAATAGAAACCTGCATTCCTAAAGCTTTGGAACATCCAGCTATTGTCACCGTAGCTGGCATGAACCGACGTAAGGGAATTACTGAGTTAATTAGCGCTTTTGAGCAGGTCGCTAAGGGTTGTCCTAAGGCACATTTGTACTTAGTCGGAGATGGTCCCGACCGTCAAATGTTTGAAACTCAAGCTGCAGCATCGTCAGTTGCTGATCGTATCCACTTCGAGGGTTTTCAGAAAAATCCCCAAGCTTACATGATGGCAGCGGATGTTTTTGTCCTAGCTTCACACCGTGAGTCTTTCCCTCTGGTTTTGATGGAAGCACGACAGGTGGGTTGTCCGATTGTTGCTACTAGCGTTGATGGTGTTCCCGAAGCACTAGATTACGGTAAGGCAGGAGTGCTAGTTCCTCCTAAAAATGCGATCGCACTAGCAGATCAGATCGAGATGCTTCTGGCTAGTCCGTCTGAACAAGATAGATTAAGACGTGCAGCACACCAAAACATTGAGGATCTAACCCTCACCACTATGGTAGAGAAGATTACTGCTGTTTATCATCAGCTTCTAAAACGTTCCTAAGGAAGCTTTACGGCTAGCTACCCCAGGTTGCAGACTCCAGTCTTTTAAATAGTTTCGAGTTCAGGGAAAAAACTATGTCAATACGTATCCCCGAATGGCAATATGCTGCGATTGTTCCTGTGATCGCTGTTTTGGTAATTATTGCCCATTCTGTGATTAGCAACAATGACACTATAACTGCTGAATCCAACCCAAGCCTTGGCTTGACTTACACTACCTCTTGGATCGGTAATACCTATGGTCCTGGAGGTGAGCTTCCCGGCAAGGGAAAACATGTCCAGCTATCGATGTTAGGGATGGCTGTAAGTCCCGATGGTACGGTTTATGGTAATGCTCCCTGGGATGAAGCTGGTAGAGAAGGGGGGGTTTATAAAAATGGTGATGTTCTTGGTCAACTAGATGCTACCCATGGCTGGGGACGATCCGGGGGAACTGCGATCGCAGTGAATGATAACTATATTTACATGGCGATGACACAAAAGGGTCGCTATGGCGTAGGATATCCCAATTCTGATGATAAATGGTATTGTGTTCGTCGCTATAACATAAGTAATTATAAAGGAGCAAAATTTAAGGGGGGTAATGGCTATGATAGTAGTATCTTGATTATCAATACCAATCAAGGTTTGATTCGGGGAATTGCAGCAGATAATAGTCGCTTATATGTTAGTGATACTCCTAACAATAAAATCAAAGTTTATGATGCCCAGACCATGAAACCGGTTAAAGAATGGTCAGTGAATCAACCGGGTAAGTTAGCCTTAGATAAAACTGGCTCCTTGTGGGTTATCCAAAACAAGACAAATAATATTATTAAGTTAAATACAGAAACGGGTCAAGTCCAAGGTAAAATTGATTCTGTTCGCATCCCTACAGCTATTGTTGTGGATAATCAAAATCGCCTATTAGTAGGAGATGGTGGACCTGATAACCAGATTAAAATCTTTAAAAATATAGACAGCAGTAATAATCCAACTCCTGATGGAACCTTTGGTGTTAAAGGGGGAATCTACAGCGGAAGTCCTCAGGAAATTGGAAAAATCAGACCCTTACATTTTAATTCAATTACTGGGATTGGAGTCGATCAGGATAATAATATTTATGTCGCCAGTGATCCCAGTCGGATTTACGCTTGGGAAGCAGGTGGATTAACCCTGGATAGCTACAAACTGGATGGCACTCTCAATTGGAAATTGCAAGGTCTCTTATTTATTGATATTCCTGATATTGATCCAGCGGATGAAACTGTTGTTCATACGAAAAATCAACAGTTTAAACTAGATTACAGTAAATCATCAGGTCAAGAATGGACTCATGTCGCCCATACCGTTAATCCCTTTAAGTATCCTAATGATAATCGGATTAAGAAGACTATCAAGCATAATGCTGGTGCTATGATTCGCCGGGTTAAGGGTCGGAAGCTGATGTTTACTAATAGTATGTATACCGAGTCAGCTGGTATCCATGTTTATCGGTTTAATCCGGAAACTGATGGAGAAGTCGCTATTCCCACTGCTTCATTTTGGGGAAGTCAATTCGATTATCGCTATTGGCAAGATAAAAACGGTAATGGACAAGAGGAACAGGCTGAACAAGGTCAATATAATCAAGGACAAAATTATCGGGGGTGGGCATTTTGGCCGGATGATGATGGTAATATCTGGATAGGTACATCAACAAACGGGATTAAAAAACTATCCTTTAAAGGGTTTGATTCCTACGGCAGCCCGATTTACGATATTAACAATCAACAATCCTTTGACATGCCAAAGGAATTA
>NZ_JAAHHS010000134.1:16546-17803 GCF_010692395.1 Moorena sp. SIO3H5 | reverse complement strand
AATTTGGGTCGTTCAACTCAAGAAAGGGTAAAGCCTAGGAATGAGATAGAGCGTCAAATTGCTCAAATCTGGCAGGAACTGCTTGGGGTGTCCCAGGTGGGTATCTATGATAATTTCTTTGAGTTGGGGGGCAATTCTCTTTTGGCTACTCAGGTGATTTCTCGCTTGCGTCAGGCTTTTGAGATGGAACTGACTTTACAGCGTTTATTTGAGTCACCATTTATTGCTGGCATAGCTAAAAATCTTGAAGTGCTGCGTCAGCTTGCCCAAGACAAGACTGCATTAATTTCTGAAATTTCTAAAACAGATGAAGAATATGAGGAGGAATTGTTATGAAAACAGTTGATTTTGTGTCTTACCTGCAAAATTTAGGTGTAAAACTTTGGATAGATAAAGATAAACTTGGCTATCGTTCTCCTAAAGGAGTAATGACAGCAGATCTAAAACAGGATCTAGTGGAGCGTAAAACAGAAATTTTAGAGTTTCTTCGAGAAGTACAAACAAGCCAAGAATCTGTGGCTAGTTCTATTCAAGCAATTTCTAGGGAAGAGGCAATACCCTTATCCTATGCACAACAAAGGCTATGGTTTATTGAAAAAATGGCCTTGAGTAGCAATGCCTACAATATGCCATTAACCCTACATCTAGTAGGGAAATTGGACTATGTAGCCCTACAAAAAAGTCTGAACCAAATTATCGCTCGCCATGAAACCCTGAGAACCACCTTCAGTGAAATCAACGGCACACCATTACAAATAATTAAACCCTCTTTTGAACTAGAACTACCCAAAAAAGACCTAAGTGAGTTAACACCATCAGAAGCTACCAGTAAACTCCAACAACTACTCCAACAAGAAAATGAACTTTCATTTAATCTGGAAGTAGACCCCCCCATACGGGCTCAGTTGTTTCAACTAGGAACAACAGAACACATACTGCAAATCATATTACATCACATAGCTTCCGATGGCTGGTCACTGACAGTATTAGCCAAAGAACTCTCGGCTATTTACACTGCTACACTGGAAGACCAACCATCCCCATTACCAGAGCTACCCATACAATATGCCGACTTTGCAGTGTGGCAAAGGAACTTCTTACAAGGTGAAACCCTCTCTAGCCAACTCAACTATTGGAAGCAAAAGCTCCTTGACTTACCTCAACTACAACTACCCACAGACCATCCCCGACCCCCAGTTCAAACTTTTAATGGAGCAGGTATACCGATAAACATACCAGCAGCACTAACATCAAAAG
>NZ_JAAHHS010000134.1:0-16446 GCF_010692395.1 Moorena sp. SIO3H5 | reverse complement strand
TATTGGAAGCAAAAGCTCCTTGACTTACCTCAACTACAACTACCCACAGACCATCCCCGACCCCCAGTTCAAACTTTTAATGGAGCAGGTATACCGATAAACATACCAGCAGCACTAACATCAAAAGTTAAAGAACTGACCCAAAAGCAGGGAACCACCCTATTTATGACCCTGTTAGCAGTATTCAAAGTATTGTTGTCTCGTTACAGCGGTCAAGAGAGTATAGCAGTAGGTTCGCCCATAGCCAACCGCAACCGCAGAGAAATAGAAGGGTTGATAGGTTTCTTTGTCAACTCCCTAGTCATGTACACAGACCTGGGAGGAGACCCTAGTTTCCAAGAGGTATTAAATAGAGTCAAACAAACAGCCCTAGAAGCTTATGGTCACCAAGACATACCCTTTGAGAAATTGGTAGAACAGTTGCAACCAGAACGTACTCTATCCCAAAACCCCTTATTTCAGGTAGCGTTTGCGGTGCAGCAGAGTGAAATACTCAAACCATCCTTCAGCTTGCCTAACTTAGAAGTGGGTTGGTACGAAGGAGCTGGAGTTGAGATGACAGTGCGGATGGATTTAGAGTTACATCTGTGGCCAGTAGGAGAAGAAATCAAAGGATTTTGTGCCTATAACCGAGACTTGTTTGAGGCCGAAACAATTAGTCGGATGCTGTCACATTATCAAAACTTGCTATCAGCAGCAGTAGAGAATCCAGAGCAACCTATTAGCAAGTTACCATTGATTACAGAGGCAGAGTTAGACCAAATCCTGGTGGAATGGAACAACACGAAAACAGATTACCCAAAAGACAAATGTATCCATCAGCTATTTGAGGAACAAGTAGAGAAAACACCAGATGCAATAGCAGTAGTATTTGAACAGCAAAAGCTGACCTATTGTCAATTAAATAGAAAAGCCAATCAACTCGCCCATTACTTGCAAAAATTGGGAGTAGTTCCAGAAACCCTAGTGGGAATATGTGTAGAGCGTTCATTAGAAATGGTAGTAGGTTTATTAGCCATACTCAAAGCCGGAGGAGCTTATGTGCCATTAGACCCGGCCTATCCCCAAGAACGCCTAGAATATATGTTCGCTGACTCCCAAGTGTCAGTGTTACTAACTCAAGAACAATTATTAGCTCAACTCCCCCAACATCAAGCCCAAGTAGTTTTTCTAGATAGAGATTGGGAAAAAATAGCAACTGAAACACCAGAAAAAGTAGAGAGTGAAGTCAGCCCCCAAAATTTAGCTTATGTAATTTATACATCAGGTTCCACAGGTAAACCGAAAGGAGTATTGTTAGAACACAAGGGACTGTGTAATCTGGCTACAGTTCAAATGCAAGGGTTTCAAGTCAACTCAAACAGCAGAGTCATTCAGTTCGCCTCATTAAGTTTCGATGCCTCCATCTGGGAAATAGTCATGGCTTTAGGTTCAGGGGCCAGTTTGTACATGGGTAGCCGAGATACCTTAATGCCTGGAACTGGTTTGAGTCAGTGGTTACGAGAGAACAAAATCACCCATATCACGATACCCCCCTCAGCTCTAGCAGTGATGCCAAAAGAGGAATTACCAGATTTAAAGACCATAGTTGTAGCAGGAGAAGCTTGTCCACCGGAGCTAATATCCCACTGGTCTGTGGGGCGACAATTTGTCAACGCCTATGGACCAACAGAATCAACAGTATGTGCCACAATGGCCGAATGCTCACCAGAGTGTTCTGTGCCACCCATAGGTCGCCCGATCAGCAATACTCAAATCTACATCCTAGACAGAAATTTACAACCAGTCCCCATAGGAGTATCTGGTGAAATTTATATAGGTAGTGTTGGTTTAGCTCGTGGGTATCTCAACCGAGAGGATTTAACCAATCAGAGATTTATCCCCAACCCCTTTGACAACTCAAAAGTCACCCCCTCCCTTACCCCCAGTCAAAAGTCAAAATTATATAAGACGGGGGATTTAGGCCGTTATCTAGGTGATGGGAATATAGAATTTATTGGGCGGATAGACCACCAAGTCAAAGTCCGAGGATACCGGATAGAAACTGGAGAAATAGAAGCAACCTTAACTCAACATCCCAGTGTCAAACAAACAGTAGTAGTAGCCAGGGAAGATAACTCAGATGCTCAACGTCTAGTAGCATATATAGTACCTGAAATTCAAAGCAGCATCACATCGCACCCAGAACTATCAAACACTCAAATCAACAGTTGGCAAAACCTATTTAACCAACAAATTGATGAACAGAAGAATAAAGTAACCGATCCATTATTCAATATCTCAGGTTGGAGTAGCAGCTATGACAACCAATCCTTACCAGAAGAGCAAATGCGAATTTGGGCAGGGGATATTGTAGCTCAAGTATTAGCACATAAACCGAAAAAAGTATGTGAAATAGGTTGTGGAACAGGGTTGCTACTATTTCAAATCGCCCCCCACACACAAGCCTATCATGGCATTGATATATCTAGGATTTCACTAGAGTATATCCAACAACAAATACTCCAGGAACCAGAGAAATATGCTCATATCAATCTAGCACAAAAAAGAGCAGATGAGATAGGTGACATAGCAGCTCAAAACTTCGATGTAGTGCTATTAAACTCGGTAATTCAATATTTTCCGAATGTAGAGTATTTGTTACAAATAATATCTGAGGCAATTCGGATAGTCAAACCAGGAGGAATAATTATCCTGGGAGATGTCCGGAGTTTGCCATTAATGAAAGCATTTCAGAGTTCGGTGCAGTTGTATCAAGCTACTCCATCACTGTCGCTACAACAAATCAAGGCCAAGATAGACAGAAAAATGGAGCAGGAGACCGAGTTGTTAGTGTCACCAGAGTTGTTTGTCGCCCTGAAAGAAAAACATCCAGAAATAACTCATGTACAGATACGTTTACAGAGGGGAACAGAACACAATGAACTGAACAAATATCGTTATAGCGTACTGTTGCATATAGATGCACAGCCAGCATCAGTAATCACACCGACTGTAGAAAGTGGAGCGGATATGAGTTATGAGGATATCAAAGCATATCTGCAACAAAAGCAACCAGAATCAATTTGCTTTAGTGGTTTAGTGAATCAGAGAGTGGCCAAGGATGTAGATTTAGTAGAGTTGCTATCACAGCCAAAAGCAAAAGAGAATGTACAGCAGTTGAGGCAGAGGTTAGAGTCAAAGGGAGTCAAAACTATAGACCCAGAAAGTTTATATGAACTGAGTTCGGATTTAGGATATAGTTTAGAGTTGTGTTGGTCAGGTCAGGGAAGTCCCCAATTGATGGATGGGGTATTTGTCAGCAGTGAGTTAGCCAAAGAAGGGGTAGTGTTAACACCCTTGACTCAAAAATCGGTGGTAGCAGGTAACTGGGAGAATTATGGGAATAATCCCTTGAGTTCCCATTTCAGAAAGGAACTGATACCGCAGTTGAGAGAGTATCTACAGTCGCAGTTGCCAGAGTATATGGTGCCATCGGGGTTGATGGTGTTGTCGCAACTGCCTCTGACTCCTAACGGTAAGGTAGACCGTAAGGCATTGCCTGAACTGGATGTGGCCAGTAGTATGTCAACGGAGTATGTAGCTCCCCAGACGGAAACACAGAAGGTATTAGCAGAGATTTGGGCAGAAGTGTTGGGTATAGAAAAGGTGGGAATACATGATAACTTCTTTGATTTGGGTGGCCATTCTTTGATGGCAACTCAGGTTGTGTCTCGGGTGCGAGACATTTTTAAGGTGGATGTACCCCTAACTAAGTTGTTTGAAATTCCTACTGTGGATCAATTAAGTGTTCAGCTTGAGACGATAGGTAACAATAGCAACTTATCCCTAGCAAAACGCCTACAAACTGCTTCTAATAATCAAGAAAAACGGGAGGAAATCGAACTATGAAAATATTAGAAAAATTTTTAGACGATTTGGCTAATCAAGATGTAAAATTATGGGTTGAAGATGGGCGCTTGCGCTGTAATGCTCCAGAGGGAGTTTTGACATCAGATATCCGCACTCAACTAAGCGATCATAAGCAAGAAATTATTAATTTTTTAAAACAAGGTAATTTATATACAAACTACCAGCAGTTTGAAATCAAGCCTATTGAGCGAAACGACAACCCCCCACCATTATCCTATGCACAACAAAGGCTATGGTTTATAGAAAAAATGGCCTTGAGTAGCAACGCCTACAATATGCTATTAACCCTACATTTAGTAGGAAAACTAGACTATGTAGCCCTACAAAAAAGTCTCAACCAAATCATCGCTCGCCATGAAACCCTCAGAACCACCTTCAGTGAAATCAACGGCACACCAGTACAAATAATTCAACCCCCCTTTGAATTAGAACTACCCATAATTGACCTAAGTGGGTTAACACCATCAGAAGCTACCACCAAACTCCAACAACTACTCCAACAAGAAAATGAACTTTCATTCAATCTGGAAGTAGACCCCCCCATACGGGCTCAGTTGTTTCAACTAGGAACAACAGAACACATACTGCAAATAACATTACATCACATAGCTTCCGATGGCTGGTCAATGATAGTTTTAGCCAAAGAACTCTCGGCTATTTACACTGCTACACTGGAAGACCAACCATCCCCATTACCCCCACTACCAATACAATATGCCGACTTTGCAGTTTGGCAAAAGAACTACTTACAAGGTGAAACCCTAGAAACCCAACTCAATTATTGGAAGCAAAAGCTCCTTGACTTACCTCAACTACAACTACCCACAGACCATCCCCGACCCCCAGTTCAAACTTTTAATGGAGCAGGTATACCGATAAACATACCAGCAGCACTAACATCAAAAGTTAAAGAACTGACCCAAAAGCAGGGAACCACCCTATTTATGACCCTGTTAGCAGTATTCAAAGTATTGCTGTCTCGTTACAGTGGTCAAGAAAGTGTAGCAGTAGGAACACCGATAGCCAACCGCAACCGCAGAGAAATAGAAGGGTTGATAGGTTTCTTTGTCAACTCCCTAGTTATGTACACAGACCTGGGAGGGGAACCTAGTTTTACAGAAGTATTAAAGCGAGTTAAACAAACAGCCCTAGAAGCTTATGGTCACCAAGACATACCCTTTGAGAAGTTAGTAGAACAGTTGCAGCCAGAACGGTCTCTATCGCAAAACCCCTTATTTCAGGTGGTGTTTGCCGTTCAGCAGAGTGAATACATGAAACCATCCTTTAGCTTACCTAACTTGGAAGTAGGTTGGTATGAAGGGGTAGGAGCTGAGATGACAGTGCGGATGGACTTAGAGTTACATCTGTGGCTAGAAGGAGAAGAAATCAAAGGATTCTGTGCCTATAACCGAGACTTGTTTGAGGTCGAAACTATTAGTCGCATGGTGTCACATTATCAAAACTTACTATCAGCAGCAGTAGAGACTCCAGAGCAACCTGTGAGCCAGTTGCCATTAATGACAGAGCCAGAGCTAGACCAAATCCTGGTGGAGTGGAACAACACGAAAACAGATTACCCAAAAGACAAATGTATCCATCAGTTATTTGAGGAGCAGGTAGAGAAAACCCCAGATGCAGTAGCAGTAGTATTTGAGGGCGAACAATTAACATATCAACAGTTGAACCAACAAGCAAATCAACTAGCGCACTATTTACGATCATTTAAAGTCGGTCCGGGTGTACTGGTGGGAATTTCTGTTGAGCCGTCTCTGGAGCAGGTGGTTAGTTTGTTGAGCGTACTCAAAGCAGGTGGTGTCTATGTACCCTTAGATCCGAACTATCCACAAGAACGATTGGCATTCATGCAGGAAGATTCCAAGGTACAGGTAGTATTGACCCAGGAACCTATACTCGAAAAGATTTCCCTTCAACACTCTCGTATAGTCTGTCTGGATAGAGATCGGGATGTAATTGGCCGGGAAAACAGTGAAAATCTGGCTTGTCACACAACACCAGATGACCTGGCATACGCTATCTATACATCTGGTTCTACTGGAAAACCCAAAGCTGTTCTCGGTCGTATTCGCAGCACTGTCAATCGCTTACATTGGATGTGGGAAATGCTGCCATTTGCAGCTGATGAAATTTGTTGTCAGAAAACCTCAATCAATTTTGTCGATCATGTTGCGGAAATATTTTCTCCCCTGCTCAAAGGAATTCCACTGGTGATCGTTAAAGATGACATAAGGGGCGATGTTCCCCAGCTAATGAATTTGTTGAGGGATAGAAAAATAACTAGAATTGTTCTCGTGCCATCCCTGCTAAAAGCGATGTTAGAATATGGGTCAGAACAATTCACACAACTTCGATATCTCAAATATGTCTTCTGCAGTGGTGAAACCTTGCCGCTTAATTTAGCTCAGGCATTTCAGCAGAAAATTAGCTCTGCCAGATTATTTAATCTCTACGGTTCTTCAGAAGTCGCTGCTGACGTTACATGCTTTGAAGTCAATCTGTGGCAGACGCGCCAAAAAATACTGCAATATTTTAAGCCACAAGTTATTCATAATTTTAACGACAATCAGGTTCCTGGGTTAGATCAAAAGCCTTTTACGAAACCAGGTGTGAGTACTGAAACCCTCGCTCCTAAGTTTCAACGGAGCGAATTGCCCTTGTATCCATTAAAAGTTGAGGACTACTACGATAAACTTTCTCAGGAGGTGCTTCCCTATGTAATTGACACTGGGTCCCCCACATTCATTGGGCATATGACATCCGCTTTGCCTGATTTTATGCACGATATGAGCAAGTTAATTTCGCGATTGAACCAGAATTTGGTTAAAATTGAGACATCAAAATCTTTGATATTCTTAGAGCGAGAAGCGCTCGCAATATTACACCGTCTTGTTTATAACTTTGCGGATGAGTTTTATCAAGAGAATATTCAGCAGAAAAATCGCAATCTAGGTATTGTAACAACTGGTGGAACAACAGCCAATATCAGTGCTTTATTGTGTGCACGAAATCGTGGATTGTTAAGTAAAGAAAACTCCCTGGAATTATCTAATGAAAGCATTTATGAGGTTTTAAGTAAGAAGGGTTATCAAGATATTGTTATCATTGGTTCTCGGCTAATGCATTACTCTATCAATAAAGCAACTTCAATCTTAGGTATGGGAACAAAAAATGTTGTCTATATTGATAGTAGTAGTGATGGCCAGCTAGATCTTGACCTGCTGGTAGAAAACATCCGTGAATGTAGGAACAAAGATATGTATGTTCTGGCAATTGTAGGTATCGCCGGAACAACAGAAACTGGTGAAATAGATCCGTTAGTTGAAATGGGCAATATTGCTCAGGAATTCGGTATTCATTTTCATGTAGATGCTGCTTGGGGTGGCGCGACAATATTTTCCGAAAGGCATAAAGGGAAATTGAAAGGAATTGAAAAAGCTGATACAATAACAATTTGTGGGCACAAACAGTTATACCTTCCCCAGGGTATTAGTGTATGTTTGTTTAAAGATCCGCAAATGTTAAACTTTGCTGAAACTACAGCTCGCTACCAGGCTCAACGAGATACATTTGATGTGGGACGATTCACGATTGAGGGTTCGCGATCGGCACTATCATTATGCTTACATGGGTCACTTCATATTATTGGTAAAAGAGGATACGAAATACTGATTGATGATGGCATAGAAAAGGCGCAGTATTTCTCCAGACTTATTCAAATGTTGGAACCATTTGAACTCATAATGGAACCGGCATTGAATATTGTTAATTACCGATATATCCCAGCGGATTTAAGATCGAAAGTTAAACAAAAATCTTTAACTGATAGTGAGATTGAAAGGATAAATCAACTAAATACACAAATACAAAAGGAACAATTTGAACGGGGGATGACTTTTGTATCTAAGACTACATTGATAGATACTAGCCACGATCGAGGCAAGGAAATAGTTGTATTTCGGACTGTTTTGTCTAATCCGAATACAACAACTGCAGATTTACACAGTGTCCTTGAGGATCAACTGAGAATCGCCAATCAAATTGAAACCAGTGAAACCAGAAGTAAGCATAAACTTATTGACCTCAGTGTTCCAGATGCGGTTGCCATGCAAGAAATGATATATTTGCACCAGGGGGACGATCCAAAAGCAAATATGGAAGAAGCTCTAGAAGAATATTTGAAAAAAAATACGATTCCAATAGGAAAACCGATTTCAAACACGCAAATTTACATCCTGGACAAGTATGGTAATCTTCTGCCACCAGGTATTACAGGTGAGCTATATGTAGGAGGAGAGGGAATAGCCCAAGGGTATCTGAGTCAGCCCGAGTTAACGCAGGAAAAGTTTATCCTCAACCCGTTTACGAAGGACAAGAAAAGTAAAAATACAGAAGCCAACAGATTGTATAAAACTGGGGATCTAGCCCGATGGCTGCCGGATGGTAATATCGAATTTGTAGGGCGTATCGATAACCAAATAAAACTGCGGGGTTTCCGCATTGAACTAGGAGAAATAGAAGCACTCCTCAACGCTCACTCCCAAATCCAACAAGCTGTTGTAATTGCCAGAGAGGATCAGCCAGGAGATAAACGTTTAGTCGCATACATAGTCAGCGAAGACAACTCCCTCAGTAACAGCGAGTTACATCAGTTTGTGCAACAAAAACTGCCAAACTACATGGTGCCATCTGCCTTTGTCATCTTAGAAGCTTTACCCTTAAACCCTAATGGCAAGGTCGATCGCAAAGCTTTACCAGCACCAGAAGCGAAGTTGGAAGAAAATTTTATCCTACCTCGCGATTCTGTAGAACGTCAACTTGCTCAAATCTGGTCAGAAGTTCTGAATGTCTATCCCATCGGGGTTCAAGACAACTTCTTTGAGCTTGGGGGTCATTCCCTGATTGCTGTCCGTCTTATGTCTCAAATTGAGAAGCAGTTTGGTAAAAATCTCCCCCTAGCTACTATCTTCAAAGGTCAGACAATTGAACAACTTGCAAGTATTCTCCAGGAGTCAACAAATTCTATTTCTTGGTCTTCCCTCGTTCCTATTCAACCTAATGGTAATAAGCGACCTTTCTTCTTAGTACCTGGAGGTGGCGGTAATGTTGTTTATTATTCTTACTTAGCTCGCTATTTAAGTTCAGACCAACCCTTCTATGGTTTGCAAGCTGTTGGTCTTGATGGAGAATCAGAGCCTTATACGCGAATTGAGGACATAGCTGCCCATAATATCCAAGAAATACAATCAATTCAGCCTCAAGGCCCCTATCTGCTGGGTGGTCATTCTTTTGGTGGAAAGGTCGCTTTTGAAATGGCTCAGCAATTACAAAAACAGGGGCAAGAAGTAGCTTTACTCGCAATTCTAGATACTATTCCACCAGAGCCTGAAAACAAGGTACTTAGTCTAGGCTGGAACGATGCGACTTGGATGACCTACATTGGCAAATTCCTTGGATATCTATTTGGGAAAGAATTAAATCTATCCTACGAAATCCTCGAACAACTCACTCCAGACGCTCAATTCAACTACTTATACGAGCAGTTGCAACAAATTAAATTTCTACCACCTGGAGCAGGGATTAATCAACTTAGTGGTTTTGTGAGAGTTTTTAAGGCCAATATTATGTGTTCTTATTTTCCACAGGAAATTTATCCTAACCAAATTACTCTGTTTCGATGTATTGAGCATTATCCAGAAAAGGTTATGGATAGGGAACTTTATGAATCTCTTACTTCTCAAGATTCGAGTATCCCAGACTGGGGATGGAGTCAATTTTCTTCTAGACCAGTAGAGATTTATGAAGTTCCAGGGGACCATATCTCGATGGTGGCAGAACCTCATGTTCAGGTTTTAGCTCAAAAGCTGATGGCCTGCATTGAACAAGCACAAGTGAAAGGCAAATAATCCTGAGGGGGTGACATGCAAGCTAAAATCCTTACTGGGTAATAAGTTCAGCCCATCAGTTACTTAGGGCTTGCTGAAAAAGTATTTGGGTAGGGATAGCTTGAGGCACCCACCCCTAACCCCTCCGAGGAGGGGAAGGCAAGAGGCAATAGTTCCGGAGTGCTCATCCGTGCAAGACAAGCACTGACTAACATAATTGCGCTTGTGAGGGGGAGAATCAGGATTGTCCTCTGATTACAGCAATTCAACTGATGTTTCCTGATTTTCTGCCCTCCAATACCAAGCAGCTAGTTGAGTCTACCTCGATTGACCTTGCTCAAAGTATCCAGCGTCAAGCTATCTCAACTCCCCTGAGCCCCCAGGCGATTGCCACAACTTACGTTAATCAGGGTAAGGGTGGCACGCCGATTCTGTTACTCCATGGCTTCGATAGTTCTGTGCTAGAACTCCGCCGCTTGCTACCACTGCTGGCTCAGGAAAATGAAACTTGGGCAGTGGATTTGTTGGGTTTTGGGTTTACTGATCGCATGGCAGGGACTCCGTTTAGTCCAAATGCGATCGCAACCCATCTCTATTATTTCTGGAAAACCCTGATTAGAACACCAGTCATTGTAGTCGGTGCTTCTATGGGGGGTGCAGCGGCGATTGATTTTACCCTCACTTACCCCCAGGTTGTTAAACAGTTAGTATTAATAGATAGCGCTGGCTGCACCAAGGCTCCCCCGATGGGGAAGTTCTTATTTCCTCCCTTAGGCTACCTAGCGACAGCATTTTTGGCTAATCCCAAGGTAAGGCAAAGTATAAGTAGAAACGCTTACTATGATAAAGGTTTGGCCTCTGAAGATGCCCGAATTTGTGCTGCATTGCACCTAGAAATGCCTGGTTGGAGTCAAGCCTTGATTGCGTTTACCAAAAGTGGTGGTTATGGTGATTTTGGGGATAAGCTGGCTCAGATTAGCCAGCCAACTCTAATTTTATGGGGTGACCATGACCAAATTTTAGGGACTGCTGCTGCTAGTAAGTTTAAGGATGCGATCGGCAAAGCCGCGCCAAAGGCGATGGGCGAAGCCCCGCTTTCAGCGATCGCACAATCTCAATTAATCTGGATTAAAGACTGCGGGCATGTGCCTCACTTGGAACAAGCTCAAGTTACTGCTGAGCATATTTTAGAATTTGCCTATAATTCGTAAGCTATCAGCTAAAGGCCTTTGGCCACGCGTGCGCGTTCAGCTATCAGCTAAAGGCCTTTGGCCACGCGTGCGCGTTCAGCTATCAGCTAAAGGCCTTTGGCCACGCGTGCGCGTTCAGCCATTAGCTTATGCGCTATGGGCACGCTACTTTACGAACAGCTTTTGAATACAATAAGCTGACCACTAACGGCTGACGGCTGACAGCTGACAGCTAAATGCTTACAAAAATATAGCATTTTCAATTTAGATTTGAATACGCGATCGCATGTCCAACATACCAGGGAATATTGGGATAAGCTGGTTCCAGGGGCATGATTTTATATCCTAGAGAGTCAATAAACATCTCAATGGTTTGATTCTTGAGTTTAAAGGAGTCTTGATTCCCATCATCTACTTCATAAATCAGGATGGGCTGATACTCTTTAATAGTTTCAATCATCCCCCTTAAAACATTAATTTCTGCTCCTTCCACATCGATTTTGACAACCGTTGGGGGTTTCAAAGTCTTTTGGGACACCAAATCATCAATAGACACAAGGTCAACTGTCATTTCACCCCTGAGATCTGGAGGTGTACCCGCTGTAGCTAAAGTAGCTCCCCCTGAATGATGGGCTAGCAACAATTCTCCGGTTCCGGTTGATTCAGAAACTGCTTGTGGGAAAACAGTAACATTGGAGAAACTATTAAGCTCCACATTCCGTAGAATAATGTCAGCATTGTTTGGGACTGGCTCAAACGCATAAACGTGTCCAGATGGCCCAACTAGCTTCGCAGCAATAATAGTAAAAAATCCAATATTGGCACCGATATCATAGAAGATATGATCGTGGTTTAAGCAGCTTGCTAAAGCGTTCTGAAGTGGAAGTTCATAGGTACCACGTGCAAAATCAGGATTAGAACCATCCCCATGGAATTTTAGTCCTGCACCTACTCCATTGTTAAGGGTTACCTGTTGATTGCTTAAATTCATTAGTCTAAACCTTTGCTACAAAGTTTTGAAATACACTTCCTGTATCATTTCCCCATTCCCAGTTAGCGACAATCCCAACTCGGTTAATTCTAAGACGCGCCGCATCTGGATAAACATCTGTCAGGGCACGATACAATACTGGTTCATCATTGATGAATATCATGTAATTCATGCCGTCAAAAATCATGCGGAGCCGATGGGAGACACCCCAGGAAATGCGTTTACCGACATTTGTCCAGACAGCATCATATAATTCTTCAAAGCCATTGAGATAGAAAAAGGAAGAAATGGAAGCACCACCGTAACAGTCATCTAACCAGTTATTCATAATGATATAATTGTCAGCATCCTGCCAAAAGATAAATCCTCCACGACCTTTTTCTCCTTGTCCTCGTCTAGTTCCAGGGGGAGTAATGTCTACCTGTAAATCCGCTATTTCTGGCTGATCCCAATCAATGGTGTAGGCAGTGCGACCTGGATTATGATGCTTAGCATCAGCTCGGACTTTGGCTGTACTATTCCCAGTCAGCTCAATTACCCCTAGCCCAATATTCCGATCCCAGACTTTGCTACCACTAGTGGTGGTTTTTCCCATCAAGTCCCCAGCTGCACCAGCAAAATCTTCAGTGATAGCTATTTCGGTACCCTCTACTACCCAAGGGGAGCCCAGGTCGAGTTCGGAAGGAATAGGGATAGTGCGTGGGTGAGCCTCAAAGGAGCGAAAATACAGACTATTATTAGGGTTAATCCCACCAATGCCAACACCGGTAGCGTTTGCCAGGCGGGTATCTGTAAACCACTTGTTAAAGACTAACTGGCCATTGAGATACACGCTGAAGCTCTTACCATCATCCAATATCTGTAAAGAGTTGATCGCTCTTGGCTGTAAATACCATAGATCGCTAACAGCTAAACATTCCCAGCTATCATGGTCTTGAATCATAAGTTGACATTTGTCTGCGTCTGCTAGGAAACTCCAGAATTGGTTTTTATCCTGAACACGCCACACAATGCGGACTCCAGTTATCTGAGTAGAGGTTTGAATTAGCAAATGGATTAGCCCAGAGGGTGTGGGACACTCCAACATAGCGACGCTATCCGGTTGAGTGGCTCTAGCACCATCAGCTGTTAACTCATAACTTCCTTGAGAGACACTCCAAAAACCACCCTTGTCGGCTTCAGCACCATCTAGCAAACCATCACCAATTAGGTCATCTGCTACCTGAGCTGTACCGTACCAGGTGGCGATGTCTGAAATTTGGGCTACATTAGCGCCATAGATTCGCGTATCGACTTGAAAACCATCCTGTCCCAGAATACTTTGGTATACACCAGCATATACTGTTGGATCATCATTGAAAGGATCAATAGCAATGGGACGCATGTTAGGGTAAGCGGCCATACCATGAGCATTAGGAACAGAAGCAGCATAATAGGCGGCTCCCTTTTCCCGCAGAACCACGATGTAATAAACCTGGAGATTTTGTAAGCCCCTAAATGCTGAGAGCAGATACCCCCCCAAGCGAGTCCACAACTCTCCATTTTCTGCCCCAGTGGCATGAACAATAAAGGTATTTCCCTCTGCAGTTGCGTCAATAGGAACTTCCCTGGGGAACCAACCCACTGCCAGATTCTCATCAAGATTTGGCAATTTAAACGATTTGAAATATTTGGAAATTCTGGAGGTACTACGAATCCACCATAGGACCTTTCGCAACATCCTGCTTTTTTCCTGACTGGAAGTCCAACGCAGAAGTCGTTTAGCCGGTTTATCTGTCTCAGGACCAATCATCCACCGATGGAGTCGTTGTGTTAGGGGCTCAATCCTTTCGGTCTGGGATGTATTATGACCATTGCTCAGAAACACTCCAAAGGCGAGTCCATTGGTACGGGTGTACGGACCATAAGCAATGCCCTGTCTGCCCCACGCAGGTTTTAGCAGAGGCTGGAGACGTAATGCGCCATTGTCAATCCCAATCAGCTTTTCGACATCTATACCCTTACGAACTGCACCACTGGGAGTTTTAGTACCAATGGTTTTACCTGCACAACAGTTGTCTGAGAATGTGTCTGTGAAGGATTTGTTTCCTAAATTTTTTGGTGGATTTAATTGTTGCATGTTGTTACTTCTTTATATAGTGTTTTTAATTGGGTTAATTACACAATTTTTGTATTTTAGGGAACAGGGAACAGCGATGCAGCGCGGTCTTGGGGAGCCAGTGCGGTCTTGGGGGTTCCCCCCATGACCGCACTGGCGTGGTTTCCCCCATGAGCGACTGCATCAAGACGGGAACAGGGAACAGGGAACAGGGAACAGGGAACAGGGAACAGGGAACAGGGAACAGTAACAAAAGCCTGTGTAGCTCATAAGTATGGAAAACACTATAGCGTTTTCAAATAATCTGTGAAACTAGGATTGAGTGAACTTATCACTTTCCTACTCCCTATCCAATTGAGCAGATAAACAAAAAATAAAATGGATATATGATGCCCCATATATCCAGAACTGATATGACTGATAAAAATCTTGAACACTCTTGTTACTTATGATTTCATAATTATATTGAATGAAGTTGCCAGATTGGCTAATTTATCGCTACTATTCAGAATTATGAGTCAAACTATATCGACGAAATAATTCATATTTTTGAAAAAAGCAGTCTAAAAAATCTCCGTCTGACACATCTCTCAGGGTTAGCCAGCGTGGATGATTAATGAGTTGTTTCATTTGAGATTGATGTTGGTCTAGGGCAGTACGTTTGATATCAAAAACATCACCAATATAGACAGATAATCTAAAATCATTCAGTAAGCGAAACCCTGACATTATGGTTTTTTTAAAAAAGGAGACCAGGTTTGGTTTACTCCCTTCCACCCTTGTCCAAGGCCAGTGATTCCAGAACCATATAGGATACTCATAAACTGTCACATCAAATTTAATTGTTTTGAGTGCAGCTACGACAATTTCATTGGTAGCATTATGGTCAGATACCCCATCATTGTAGTAGGGAACAAAAATTTCTTCAGGAAGATAGTTAAGAATAATTTTGGCGACGTTTTGGATAGCCAAATTTCTGGTTTTATCTAATGTTCCATCTTTGAATTCCAGAAAGCTGACATCATGCTGTTGCAGACCAAGTTGTTGAGCGGCTGCCAAGGCTTCATTAGCACGTATTGATTTTACTTGATTTGCTGGAATCAGATGAGCATGAGATTGACATCCATCTGTCATAAAAACAATTTTTATATCGGCTCCGGCTTGCTTTTTACGGATAATTGTTCCACCACAGCCCAGGGTTTCATCATCCTGATGGGGGGAAAAAATAATCGCTGAGCGTCTTAGATTATTTCTGTCATACTCAACTCTGGTTCTATGGATTAGAAAACGATAAAACTGGCGTACCAGAGTTTGTAAGGATAATTTATTGTTCATTTTTAACTTGTCATTTGTCACTATTCTCTGTTCTGAAGTTCAATACTTCTGCCTTTTACTTTCGTAAGCATATGCGCTACGCGCAGGCTACGCCAACAGCCGTCAGCCGTCAGCCGTGAGCTTTTAGCTCACGCGTGCGCGTTCAGCTTTCCATAACAGAGATTAAACGAATGCTTAGCTGTTGTTTTGATGCAGTCGCTCATGGGGTAAACCCCCTGTTCCCTTGCTGCATCGCTTATTCAAAAGCTGTTCGGTGTAGCGTGCCCTATGTCCATAAGCACATCAAGTAGCGTGCCCTATGCCCATAAGCTGATAGCTGTTCGCGTAGCGTGGCCAAAGGCCTTTAGCTGATAGCTGATAGCTTACCTTTCAAAGAATAGTCTTGTACTGCGTAAGTAAATCATCAACAACTTTCTCGAAAGAAAATAGTTCAACTGCTCGCTGATGTCCAGCTTGTCCCATGGATGTTCTAAGTTCTTGGTCAGAAAGAAGTTGCAAGATGGCGTCTGCTAAAGCATCAGCATTACTCCGTTCAACCAGCAGACCTGTCTTACCATCTTCCACAATCTCGGGAAAAGCACCAGCTTGGGTAGCAATAACGGGAAGACCTGCAACCATAGCTTCGACAATTGGCATCCCAAATGCTTCGTGACATACTGACGGAAATACAAAAATGTCTGCCTGCTGATAATAATTGACTAACTTAGATTGAGGAAGGGAGCCAGTGAAGGATACTTGGCTGGCTAGATCAGCACCAAAGTGATCATTCAATTCAGACAGGTATCGTCTCACGTAACCTGTCCAACTTTCATCACCGTAGAATGACGCTAACTCTGCCACTTTAGAGTCATCACTTAATCCCACAAGATAGTCGTAGGGTAATGCACCTACAGGACCAACGAGATCAAGTTTGGTTTGAGGGCAGCGCTGGAGCACTTTTTTAAAAGCCTCTAATAAGACATGGGATCCTTTTTCTGGAGATACTCTACCCACGTATCGTGTTACTATCCTTTGATACCG
>NZ_JAAHHS010000133.1 GCF_010692395.1 Moorena sp. SIO3H5 | reverse complement strand
AACAGTGGTGGGGCTTCTGGCGACGTGGCACTAAACTCTTGCCCATCACCAAATACCAAGCTATTAGCATCAGACGCAAAAAACGAACCAGCTACATCTAATTTCGACTGGGGTCCAAACAGAATGCCATTGGGATTGAGCAAAAACAGATTTGCTGTACCATCTACTCCCAATGTCCCTAGAATATTGGATATATTACTACCGGTTACCCGTGTTAGTATATTCTCGATCCCAGAGGGATTAGCAAAATAAACCCGTTGCAGTTCCCCTACATTAAATTCCTGGAAACTGTGAAATAGGTTAGCACCTCGTGTTGCGCCACCTTCGATCTTATCGGCTATTTCTCCTCGGACAGTGGTATTAGGTATCACCACAGACGATTCATTACCTAATGTCTGATCCGGAACTATGTCAGCCAAGGCATAGTTTCCCGAAATACCTACAGTTACCCCAACCAGAGTGAGCGACATTGCTGTAGCCCAGCTTCTGGTAAGGGTGAGCACCCGCTTTCCTGCTCCCATATTCAGCTTTAAGTTATTTTTTGCGATAGCGTTATGGGAATTCTATCAGTTATTCTCCTCTCTCCACTTCCCGTTCCCCGAGCGCTAGATAGCGCTACGCATTAATTATATGTGACAAGTAAACTCCGAAACGTGAGTCTAGCTGACTTCTGAGTTGCGCGTAGCCCTATCAATCCCGGCAAGAGAAATAGTGATACCAAGGCTTGGGTGGGCTAGTGGTATCGGTAGGGAAAGAAGTGAGAATAATCGTACCATCGGGACCCGTCATCCAGCCTTGAGCTTCTACAATCTTTTTGCGCTGAGACTTCTGTTCGGTCGAGGGAGCTTTACTGTCATTGTTATCAATTTCAGTACCAGTTTGATCCTCTAGAGTCACCCAATCAGCAATAATGGTTCTACCAATAATCGGGTCGAGGGGACTGGGGGGAATGCCACCGCGTCCAGTAACAATAAATTTATCAACTTGATCTCCTGAGATTTTCCCACTTCTCCGACAGCTAGCAACAATCAGTGATGATAGATCACTGAAATTGCTCGGTAGTTGATCTAATCCCCGAGAGGGGTCAAGATTACCGGTGTTGATGGTAACTATTCCTTGTGGGCCAGACTCAGAACTGGCATCGATATCATTAGTGCCATTTCCCTCAATGGCTTCGCGCTCCTCAATCAGACGGACATCTTCGGCATCAATGGTGATCTCACCACCTTGTCCCTGTGCAGCTTTGGCAATGATATCGCTACCATTACGATCAGTTGGGGGAAAGGCAATTAAGACATCAGTCTTAATATCAATGTTGCCCCCCGTAGCTAGGTCGGAAGCCTCTGCGGAAATCAGGCTTTCGTTAAGCATCACGATTGAGTCTGATACCAGTGTGATATTTGCTCCTTCTTTGCCTCTATTGAGTTGAGTTTCAGCTAAAAGTTCTCCGTCGTTAAGCAATAGGGAATTAGCTGTAATGTTGAGATTTCCAGCTACTCCATTGTCACTTGTGACTGTTATTTCCCCTCCATCCTCAACCTTTAGGGCATCATCAGTATCAATTGTGATCGTACCGGCTTCACCAGTAGCTGCCTCTTTAGCAGCGCTAGAAATGACTCCACCATTAACAGTTAGTGTCTTACTGTTTAAGTCTATAAGTCCACCGTTACCATTGCCGTTCGTGCTAGCATCTATGGCTCCGCCATTAGTTACATAAATGGAGTTAGCGTCAATTTGAATCTTACCACCGTTGCCCTCTGTTGATTCAGAATTCACACCAGTCAATATCCGACTACGTTTACCATTAATACCAACTCCGTCTATTGACACCTGATCACGAACGGAAATGAACACATCCCCACCATCTCCCTTGCCTCTAGATTGAGATTCTAACTTAGCCCCTTGAGCAATCACCAATGAACCTTCTGTAACTGTGATGCGGATATCGCCACCATTCCCTTCGCCATTATCTCGAACATTCGTAACTATGGCACTATCTACTGTATTGTTATCGTTGCCAAAGAAAACTACTCGGTCAAATAAAACGCGATCGCGAGCTATTATTTCCACATCACCCCCGTTTCCTTTGCCACGGGTTTCGGAAATTATCTCAGCACCGTTGGTAAACGAAACTGATCCAGCATCAATCAATACGTTACCACCATCGCCCACTGCTTGATCTGTAACTCGAGTGAAGATAATACTTGAAAATGAATTACCGTTTTCATTAGTAACAACGCCATCAAAGATAACATCATCCTCAGCAAAAATTGATATGTTGCCACCATTTTCATCGGTTTTGTCACGATTGCCTCGGTCATTGATATCAGTGCTTAATTGACCACCATTGGTCACAAAAACTGACTTTGCCTTGATGGTGATATTGCCACGACCACCTTCAGCTTGTGATTGATTGCTATCGTTTTGGTCTACTATATCCTGACCAACCCGAGAGCGCAAACCGCTGGCTACTCTAGTATTACTTGCTACCCCGTCAATGGTAACTGTATCCCGAGCTGTTACAGATATATTGCCAGAATTTCCTTGTCCGAGGGTGTCAGCTACGAGTCTAGCACCATTTGTGATAGTCACTGATTCCGCATCAATGGATATATCTCCTGCGTTGCCGATGCCGTTACCATCCACTCTGGTCGCAATCGAGTTAACGCTCTTGTCAACAATCACTTCATCCTTAGCAATAATAGTTATATCACCACTATTTCCCTGTCCTACAACCCTCGACTGCAAGAAAACATCATTCACAAACAAAGAGCCTGTGGTAATGGAAATACCACCACTATTACCGATAGCGTTTTTTTCTATGATGTTGAAAACTCTAGTAATTTGACCATTTGCTGGTTGCCCTTCAAAGGTGACTGTATCATCAGCAACAATGGTCACTTTTCCAGCATCTGCTTGTCCAAACGTACTGGTTTCGATCTGAGCACCATTTTTGGCATAGAGGGAGCCAGTATCGATAGTGATATCCCCACCTTTTTCGGTACCAAAGGTATTACTATCAATGAAACTTCCATCAAGGAATAGTTGCTCATTGGTAATCAAGGTAATATCCCCTGCCGTCCCAGAAGCGGAAGAGGAATAAATGCGTTGGCTGATGTCAATCCCGCCACGATAATCAATAAAGACCGAGCCACCATTCCCTAAAAACCTCTGGTTACTCGGATCTACCTCACGCCTATTGGTGACTACCGTACCGTCACCAGTCAGAATTGAACTAATTTTAAGGGTGTCACTAACTAAGGATGGGTTAGCTTGATACTGATTCGTTAACAATACCAGTCCATTGGGAACATTAATCGAGATATCACCAATTTCGATATTTGCACTAGTAGCAGCACTGCCAAAATTAGGGGAAAGGTTACCACTATCGGTATTTCCTGGAAAACCTCCCAGTAATGTCCAATCTATACCAGCCCGGATATCTAAGGTAGGTTGGTTACTGCCATCAATCACTACAGAGGTTGCTGCTTCATCGGACAAGGTCACATTAGCTAGACTAGCCAAGAAAGCATTGGAGTTACTAGGGCTAATGGTATTATCCCCGGTATCGGTAGAGTTAATTTCGATGTCACCAACGGTAACACTCCCTCCTGCCAAAATATGGAGTGATGCTCCGGTATAGTTTCCTAAACTGACATCTCCATTGGCCAGAATTATCGGATCATTGGGACTAATGAAATTCCCTGGGTTACCATCCAACTGCTCAATGATGATATTTCCGCCAACGGTATAGTTAGTATCTCCGGTTATAGGATTAGCAGAGCGCAACCGTAAATCAGAACCTGCAAATAAACCGCTATCGGAATAGTTTTTTGCTGCAATCGTAATTAACTGATTTCCCTGAATCAGTAGCGAACCACCAGAGTTCGCTTTAAACAGTTGCGCTACACTATCGGTGATGCTGACCGTATCTTCTGCCAACAGAGTCAAATTCCTACCAGCTTCGAGTTGACCCTGTAAATCCAGGTTACCTGCTGCTAGAGTTAAATCTTGTCCTACTGCTAAATTCCCAGCATTTGTAATGGTTGTTCTGGGGTCATATTTCCCATACTGCAATCCTGGGGTAATACTAATGGTTAACAGTGGCGCGGCTTGTGGAGATGTGGCACTAAACTCTTGCCCATCACCGAATACTAGGCTATTGGCAGTAGACGCAAAAAAGGAACCAGCTACATCTAATCTGGCTTGGGCTCCAAATACAATACCATTGGGATTTAGCAAAAACAGATTTGCTGTACCATCTACTCCCAATGTCCCTAGAATATTGGATAGATTACTACCGGTTACCCGTGTTAAAATATTTTCGATACCAGAGGGATTAGCAAAATAAACCCGTTGCAGTTCCCCGACATTAAATTCTTGGAAACTGTGAAATAGGTTAGCACCTCGTGTTGCGCCACCTTCGATCTTATCGGCTATTTCTCCTCGGACAGTGGTATTAGGTATCACCACAGAAGATTCATTACCCAATGTCCGATCCGGAACTATGTCAGCCAAGGCATAGTCGGCCAAAAGACTGTTTCCCGAAATGGCTAAGGTTACCCCACTTAGGGCGAGGGATATTGCCCTGACCCTTGCTGCAGTGGGGGTGAGCGCAAACTTTCTTGGTGCCATATTCAGCTTCAAGTCATTGCTTGAGATCGCGTATCGGTTATTATAGCCTTGGTATTTGAGATGTAAATACCAAATTGCCAAAAAAACCTTGGATACAACAGGCGGGCGCGGGTAATGTAGAGAGTGTAGCTAGTGTGAGGAGTTTGGGAGTTTTATGAGAATTTCTGCCTAATTTCATACATTGAGATGCACCCAATCCGAATATACCATTCAAAGCTATCAAAAAGCAGAATAATTTTGAATTTTGAATTTTGAATTTTACCCTGGGGTATTAGTCAATTACCCAAAACCCATTTTTTCGCCAATATTGTTCCAACAGTGCTTGCTCCAAATCCTGAGATTCAATCAATCCTTTATTTACCAAAAGTTCTCCTAATTTTATACCAGTTAAAGACTGGATTTCAAGGGCTGTATTGAGTTGAATAGGAGAAATAATTCGTTTACGGACTAGAATTTTACCAAGTTGCATGACTGGGTGCTTTTGTATTAAGTAATAATCCAACATTGGTCATTATTAAATCAAGGTTTGCCTTTTCCAATTAACTTTGGAAAAAGGAAAAAAGACCAATAATATTTGACAAATGATTGTTAAATGAGGTAATCAATAGATGCCGTTGGCGAGCCTCGCCAATCCTGCATAGTCTTTGAACAACCCATTAGTTAATCAGGCGCTTTGTGAAAATTTATGAAAAAGGCAAAAGTAAGAATTCAGAACTTCTCTAGTCACCCTATCTATTCACCCTATCTGTAGGGTTAATTCTTAAGAAATCCTACTACTTGTAGCGTTTAGTGCCCAGTTTTGTGTCAGCCCTGAACCCGAAAGCGCACTTGTAGTTAACTTTTGCCTCTTGCCTCTTGCCTCTTGCCCTTGCCCCTAGCCCTATACCATTCACTACACAGGCTTAAGTGAATCACCGTGAGTGAAGGTCGTGAATTTTGGCTATTATCTTTTGATAATCTGCCGTTTTACCCTTTTTTTGATAAATTTCCGCTGATTTTTGAAAATTTGCTAGGGCTTCTTGATGCTTCCCTAATTCTCGAAGGCACATTCCACGATTGTCATAGGCAGCAGCATGGTTGGGGTCAATGTCAATCGCTTCATTCAATTCCAGAATAGCTGCTTGAAATCTGCCCACCACTACATGGCTAATTCCTCTAAAGTAGTAAAAATTAGCACTTTGAGCATTGGTTTCTTTTGCCTGCTGACGTGGCTTAAAAATTCCCATTGGCTTACCTATTGCTACTTCAATTAGTAGATAGCTACAAACTATTCTGTAGCTACCGATTGAGATGTTCTTGACCAATCCCCAAAATCGCGGGTTTTGGGCATCTAAACATCAGGTTTCAGTCTTGCCTAGTGTGTCTTTGAATACTGGTTCACTGAAAAATATTGGGCTTTGCTATTAAACCCGCCATGGATTTAAGTCCACAGCTCATAGCTAAGGTCGGTTTCAACCGACTCCAACCCTTTATCCCTAGTCCGTTTTAACAGACTTGATTTATTAGCTAGGGGTAAAACCCCTAGCGGGATAGCAGCGACACCATAGTTTATAGGAGTTTTCTCCGTCAATCAGCCCTGAATAACACGTAAATAACAATAGAGGAATAACCTCTATTACAATTAACTACCAGTACGCTATGTTATCAGGGTAGAGTGAAAAAGTTGTGAACAGATAAAAAGGTAATTAGGTCGGCTTTCCGCATCTAATTATTAAATTCGCCACGGGTTGCACCTGAAGACTAACAGATAAAAGAAAATGACCACACAATCCAAGGGACTTATAAGCTAGGCAGATAGCAAGTTCAATGCTGTAGGCACCCGTGCCACCCAATATAACAGTTCTCAATTGGGTTCGGGAATCGGGAATCAGGAATTGGGAATCGGGAATCGGGAATCGGGAATTGGGAAAAACTCCTTTATAGCAAGCTTTGAGTAGACATGGGTATTGTTACGAATCACAGTCCAAAAGCTAACAGTTCTAGGATTAAGAGTACCCACAAGGGTACTGTCAAAACTTTAAAAAGCTACAAAACTAGAAGAAGAAGAAGTTGATTAGAGCTTGTTAATTGGAGATTTTTCAACGACAGCAATGTCAGGATTGAGCCTAAGTCTAACGGGCTAGTTTAAAAGCTACCCTTGTCAGCTATCAGCTGTTGATAGCTGAATACTTCCTAATCCTTACTATTATACCTTCAATCACTAAGTCAATCACCTAATTCAATCAATAACTATTCTGAGGACAATAGAAATGAGAGAGTTCAATACATTAAGCCTGATGCTAATTATCTATCTGGTTATCTTTATTAGCATTAGCCCTAGAGAAGCCAACAATTTTGTTCAATTTATCAATGAAGCCTGGTAATTGGTAATAGGCATAACTGTTCCCTAGATAACAGGGGCAAGAGTGGGCTAATATGGTGATTTAATAGTCTTATTGCTTAAGTTATTTGGGAGAGCTACTGTTTAAAATTTGCTTCATAATTCTTGGTGGTTAGCTAGATAAGTTTAATCGCTCAGGCTTCAAGCGTGCTCGTTTGGCTACATCACCAGAGAAAAGGACATACGAGGAGAACAATGACTATTAATAATCAACAGGATCACGATCTGCTAGATGAATACGATTTCAGCAAAGGGATACGGGGTAAATATGCTCAGATATATAGCGAAAGTAGCAACATTGTTAAGTTAGATGACGATGTGGCTGAAATGTTTCCAGATGAAAAATCCGTTAATGATGCACTGCGGGCTTTAGCTAATATTATTCGTTCTCATCAACACTTAGCCTAACAGAATGAAAAACAAGCGTACGCTAACTCAGTTAATCTTACTTGAGAAGTCGTATGCTAAACGTAGCTATTCCTGTAGGCCAATCGCACCCAAAGCGAAACCTACAAGTCTGATTTGCTATCAGCAACAGATAGTGAACGCATCCATTCATCCAAATCGTCAGGTTTCGTAAAGTCCAACAATGCCTCCCCCAAAGCTTCAAGCTGAGGGAGGGATAAGGCTTGAACCTGCGTTCGCATTTCTGGGGACACTTCGCCAATGCGTCGTGGGAGGAGGCGGAGGATGAGAGATTGTTCCCCTTCGTGACGGCCTTCATCCTTAATGTCTTGATAAATTACAGACTGCTCCATGATATCTCTGCGTAAAACCTGGTTAATGAAGTTCCTCTTTAATAATAGCCCTGCTAGAATCCCAGCGGACGCAGCCACATTGGTCTGTATCCTCATTTCTGGAATCGCCTCAACTCTTGCAGCCACCTGACGCAAGGTTTGAGCAGGGTCGGGGGTTTGTGTCAGCACAGCCAAGGGCAATAACCCCGTCGATGCCAGAAACGGCTGAGTCGATTGTTCCCATAGCCGAATCACCTCAAATTCGTGACGAGTACCAGGAATCTCAAACGCTGTCTGATAAACGAGTTCAGAAGTCGAACGGGTTAAGTAAATGACCACTTGGCGCATCTGCTTATTGGGAAAACGGCGGAAAACTCTTAGGCGGTAATCTGCCATTCTGAAGGCCATAGTTGAGTCAGGTTGAGTCTGAAACTCGACGTGAAGGACAAAATCATCAGAATTCAGCAAAATCAAAGCATCCGCTCGAATGGGTTCAAGGGACAGTTCAGATGGACTGAGTTGGGTCATGGTGATGGGTTCACCAAGTAACCAGGAGGCAAAATCTTCCGAAAAGCTCTCAGCGAGGAACTTGCAGGTATTATCGAACATTAAACGATTATATCAAACGGCCAGTCTCAGGGATTCTGCTGGATCCCGACTCCCGACTCCCGACTCCCGACTCCCGACTCCCTACTCCCTCAAACCCGGATTATTTAACTGCTTCATGAAAAACTCTTCCAAAGAAGGACGATTTAAAGTCATACTCATCAATTGAGCATCCATCAGCCGGAGAGAAGCCATAAACTCTTGGGGTTCGCCTCGTAATTGACCGTACCAGCAGTCATCCTCAAATTCCATTTCCATCAACCACCGTTTGATAATGTCTATATTCCCACCTTTGCCTTTAACTCGGTAGGTGTTATCGGTACCCAAAAGTTCATCTAACGCTCCCATACAAATTAATTCCCCATTAGCGAGAATAGCGATGCGATCGCATATTTTCTCCACATCTGACAACACATGGCTGTTGAAGAAAATAGTCTTGCCTTGAGCTTTCAGAGACATAATAATTTCCCGGATTTGGTAGCGTCCCATCGGGTCAAGACCGGACATGGGTTCATCGAGAAATACTACTTCTGGGTTATTAATCAGTGCCTGGGCCATACCGATGCGCTGGAGCATCCCTTTAGAATACTGACGTAGTTGTTTCTTTCTTGCTGCTGACTGGGACAATCCTACGAGTTCTAACAGCCGAGGAATGCGTTTACGTTTTACCTGATGGGGAATTTGAAATAGTCCAGCGGTAAAGTGCAAAAATTCCCAGCCAGTGAGATAGTCATAGAAGTAGGGGTTTTCTGGTAAGTAACCGATGCGCTGCTTGACCTTAACATTACCAAGGGGATGTCCCAGTAACCATCCTTGTCCGCCAGTAGGACGGACAATTCCTAGTAAGGTTTTTAACAGGGTAGTTTTCCCGGCTCCATTTGGACCGAGTAATCCAAAGGTTTCTCCCTGATAGACCGTTAGGGAGCAATTTTTCAGGGATTCAATTTTTTGATTGAGCCAGAAGCCGGTGCGGTAGACTTTGCGCAGTTGGGAGGTCTGAAGCACTGGGATTGCTTCAGAGGTGGTGAGTTGGGGGGGTAAAGTGAGAGTAGATTGCTCCATCCTGTTGCTAAGAAATGAGGGATATAATCTATATTTATTTATTCCCTATTTTGGTGACGTTTGTATCTATTCTGAATAAAATCCATGATAGCTAATCGGGTAGAGCCTGGCTGAATGTTTACGGTCAGTCTTGGTGGATCACTTTTGAGCAAAAAAGTCTACTAACTGCTGACCAACCTCAGGATTGTATAAGCGTAAGTAATTCCAGTAATTACCCAAAACTTGCTTGACATAGTTTCTGGTTTCACCAAAGGGTATCGTTTCCACAAATTCATCTAAATCAATGGGTTCATTTCCCTTTAGCCATTTCCCCACATTACCTTGACCAGCATTGTAACTAGCAATGGCGAATGCGGAGTTATCCTCATATACGCGATGGCTATGGGCGAGAAACCAGGTTCCTAGTTTAATATTATCGTTGGGATTATCGAGTTTATAGTCGTTAAAATTGATGGATTGCCCTACCCAAGCTGCTGTACTGGGCAACATTTGCATTAAGCCCATGGCACCAGCAACTGATGTAATGTTTGGCTCAAATCGGGACTCTTGACGCATTAAGGATATAACCAGTAGAGGATTAATGTTACGCTGTTTTGACTCAGTTTCGATTACCTCTATATAGGGAAAGGGATAGAGGGCTTGCCAGTAAGCCGGTTTTTTGGTGATTTTCTGATACTGCTCCTGTTCTTGGGATGTTTCTCGGTCTTCGAGGGTCTCTACCTCGGAAATTCCTTTGAGGTATTCTCCCATCGCCAGCCTGAACAAGCCATCAGTAAACTGTTGTGGCACAGTGGGCTTGAGGCGAGTTTGAAATTCCCCTTGCCATAGGCTCCAAGCATCCTGGTTTTGACCAAGCTGATACAATTCCTTCAAAGCTGCTGAGCCCACAGGTAACTCGGGTCGTACCGTTGGCCAGTTTATAGTAAGGGATGACTGGCGCAGTGTGCTAAAGTCTCCCACATCCCAACCCAACTGTACCGCTGAGCGCCAAGCATAGTAAGATTGAATATGGTTGGTAATCACCTGCTTAAACGCTGCTTCGGCTTCCTGCTTCCGTCCTAGCTGAGTTGCCCACTTTCCCGACCAAAACCCTGCTCTACGGGCGATCAGACTTTCGGGATTATCCTTAAGGATAGGCTGAACGTTATGCCAAGCTGTCAGGATGTCTCCATTTTTTGCAGCCTCTTGAGCCATCTGCCAGCGATAGTCCGCTGCCGCATCAGAATTGCTATAGTTGTCGATTAATAATTGATAGGCTTGCTCAGCAGCGTTGGGACTTTTGAGTTGTTCGAGAGTTTTGGCTTTGGCCAAAAGTGCCTCAGCAGCTCGGTCAGGAAAGCGATCAATAACTTGGTCGAAATAGGGTATCTTGTCAATGGCTGGTTCTAGTGCAGCGAGTTGGAGATAAGCCAAGGCAGTTTCCTTCGCATCGGGAAATTCCTCGACCATCTTTTTATAGGCCAGTTTCGCTGCTTTGGGCTTTTGAGCATACTGAAGTGCTCTAGCCTCTAGGTAACTATGCTTAGGTAAGGGTGTAGTATTGGCATAAGCAGCACTGGCTTGAGCATATTTGCGGTCTTTCCAATAGGCTAATGCGATCGCTTCCCAATCTTTCGGCTGGATTATAGCACGATTCTTCTCATCGACAGATTTACCATAGTTACTCACTAGTTTATCTAGCACTAGGGTAACCCCTGGTTGGTCAAAGGTATACCTGGCTAATAACAGCATCAGTTCAGGTTGATTGGGCTGATCCTTAAGCTTTTGCTGGATTAATTCAATGATGCGAGGATGAGAAGGATAGTTTTTCAGTGCTCGTTCCCAGTATTTGGGCTCTTCCGCAGAAAAGTCATACATCTGCTGTATTTTTGCTAGCCAGGGCTGCTCAGAAGTCGAGATGGTGCTAGCATATTTCGGAGCAATAGATTCCTTTTTTGGTTTCCGGTAGGGTGAATCATCGGACAAGAAAGCATACAACCCTTCAGCTGCTACTGGCTGATTACCATAGCCTTGGAGCAACTCCTGCCAAGCTTCTTGGGCTTGAGCTTTCTCCCCAGTGAGTTGGTAAGCCTGTGCTCGTTTGAGCACAATATGTCCGGCTATTACTGGATATTCCCACTCTAATTTATCTAACCAACGCAATGCCTCTCTTCCCTGCTGCCCAGCCATGGCATCAACAGCCAATAGGTAACGAGCACGGCTACGATTGAGGGATTTTGGTCCAGTTGCGATCGCTTCGAGTTGTGCCACTCGCTCCTGGGGGGATTGAGATGCTAGTTTTAGCACTGTAGTGTCCTTGGGATTTCTGCGTCCCATGATTTGCTGGGGGAGCAACACTACCCAATTGGCTAATCCTACCGGATTCTTGCGATCACTCAACACTAAGATGGTGATCGATATCAGCAGTAGGCTCAATCCCACACTAGACCCTAGTAGGATTTGTCGTCTGGTACGCTGGCGCAATTGCTGGTGCAATAAAGGATAGTAACGGGAGAATTTCAAACGTGACCGTTTCATAGAGCCTCCTGGTGATGCACGTCCATAGTAGGATTAGATTTTGGGAATAGAAAGCTCTGTGACAAACGTGCTGTGATTTGATAGAAGACTTATGGAACGCGGAAAAATAGTTGCTATTATAACTGGAGCTATATCGATATTGCTAGCGATCGCTTACTTAATTATTGTCCAGCTGCTAGATTTTCGAGGAGAGATGATCCCTGCTCCAGTTAGCCAATCATTAGACTGGGGATATTGGATGGGATATTTTTCCCCAGGTATTGCGCAATGGTTAATCCCTTAATAAACCTATAAGTGTTAATGAAACTTCCCGCGCGTTTACACACAGGGATGATCCGGCAAGAGAAATACTATTCCCTTGCCGGATCGTTGCCCTAGGTTAGGATATACCCTGTTCTTTAGCTGATTCTAGTTGGCTGTATCCCGCAGTGCTGCCAGAACCGTCTCATGAATCACACCATTGCTGACAACCACACCCTGATTTTCAACTAGCTTAGAACCGATAGAAAAGTTCAGGGGCTTGCCATGCATATCTGTAACAACCCCACCAGCTTCCTCTACAACAATGGTGCCTGCAGCATGGTCCCAAATTTTCTCACGGTAGTTGGGATACTTCGAGGAAGGTAAACGTAGGTAAAGGGCGGCATGACCAGAGGCAACCGCACCATACTTAGCCTGAGAATCCATCCGCAGGGAATCTGCAGTAATTCCCACCGCTTTAGCTACCAAATCTTGCCGAGAATGGTCCCCATGACCAGATTCCACGCTTTCGACGAACCGGAGTTCTGCTGTATTCTCAGCATCAGTCACTTGAATCGATTGGGGTTCCCCACCACTAATAGGTACCATGGTTGCTCCCTGACCCCGTACTGCTACAAATAGAACACCCCGCTCTCCATCTGGTTGTGCTAGGTTCACGGGTAACGCTGGGCAAGCTAGCACTCCTACTTTCACTTCACCTTGTTCTACCAAAGCCAAGGCTACGGCATATTGATCCTTACGCAGAAACCCTTTGGTGCCATCAATCGGGTCTAAGGTCCAGTAGCGAGGTCCAATCTCACCATTGCCTCGATTAATCCAACTAACCACTGCTTCAGGAGTAGCATCATTAGTGACAGATTGCACATAACTGGTTACCTGTGCCAACTGATTCGCCATGGTTGGTTCCACCAAATCAGCAGCATCTTCTTCACCCACTACTGGATCATTAGGAAAAGCTTGGCCAAGTAAGCGGCAAATCACTGCCTGAGAGCCATAATCGGCAACAGTGACAGGACTTTTGTCACTTTTTTCCATAGCTTCAGTCACCCGTTCACTCCGGACTTGCTCACAAATTTTGGCAGCGGCTAAGGCTGCCTCAATGGCAACTTGTTTCTCTTGTTGATAAGACATTGTAAATAACTGCTCCTAAGGGCGAAAAGATTTTTGGAAGTTTTTTTTTAGTCATGGGTAATAGGTATAGCTAATAGCTAATAAACCCTTAAGTAATCAAAATTAGGTAAGCCTTCAGCTATCAGCATTCAGTTATCAGCCATTGGCTACTTGAGGTGCTTATGGGTTATGAGCAAGCTACGGAAACAGGTTTTGAATAAAATAAGCTGACCGCTGACCGCTGACTGCTGAATACTTACAAAATTAGTAATTAGAGATTACCTATTACTGACTAGGAACTCTATTGCTGGCATCTTAGCTAGGAAATTCCGGATTCAGAGGAAATTACCAGGGAATTAACTAAGAGCAGTAATCGAGGTACAACAATAATGTATTTCATCCGAATCATCTGTGCCATTTTCCTGCCACCACTAGGTGTGTTCTTGCAAGTGAGTTTTGGCAAGTCCTTTTGGCTTAATATTCTGTTAATGGTATTGGGTATCATAGTAGGCACTCAATTTGGTTTTCCCAAATATGGTGTAGTGCCTGCCATACTCCATGCTGTATGGGTGACTGCTAATCAATATCAGGATTAGACTGTTTAATAAGGACGAGCGCCCTAACCGAACACAAAACAAGGATTATAGGTCCGGTAAACCGGCTCTAAGACTAAAATAATTTGGCACAATGGAAGTGAGTACGCGCTCAAGAGTGCTTAAGCCAATCAGCCTTGTCGTAACAAACACCAAAGGTATACCAGAATGGATTTAATTAGGATTTTATGTGCTATTTTCCTGCCACCACTGGGAGTATTTTTACAAGTGGGTTTTGGCTGGCCCTTCTGGATAAATATCCTTTTAACCCTATTGGGGTATATTCCAGGAATTATCCATGCCGTTTGGGTGATTGCCAAGAGATAAAATAAAGGATTAGACTGACTACAAATGTACAGTTCAAAACAATCATCCCAACCTGTGAAGTATAAGGATTTGAACTATCAGGGAGTCTACCCCTGCCCAGTCTGTCGTGTGGGTCAGATTCAAAATTTATCATTAATGGAAGCTTTTGCCTGTCACGAGTGCCGCCACATTTTCACCGCTGATCTCGAAAGGCAAAGACTCAAAATAACCGATCGGCAGCCCCCAATGACCTGGCACTGGAATGGCAAAAAGTGGACAGGGGCGCATCTAGAGGGGGTTGAATGGGGATGGGTGAATTGGTTCTTAGCCTTGGCATTTGTAGTTTGTCCAACCACTTTAATTGGGGCAGCCGTTTATCTGTTTCCGCCTGCCCCAGATAGCCCTATATCTTGGCTTCCAGCTGCTTGGGTAGGGTTAACGTTTTTCTGCCATTTAGCTATTGTTGTCTGGTTAGTGATGGAATTTTATCAATTTCCAGTTTGGGAGTACTTGAGAATTAGACGGCAGCGAATTATGGGTCGTTAGTTTTATTAAGTAACTTTAAAATAAAGCTTATTCTTGTTAAAAAGAACACGCTTAGATTTTAATCCTTTAGCTGGCCGGTAAAATTCATCCCACATCTCAATCCGCAAGGATGAGTGTGGGATGAATTTTACACAGAGTCTTTTGGAACAGGGAAGCGAGCTATCAAACTCCTGAGCAACTCAGAGCAAGTCATTCCTCTACGGTCAGCTTCTTGCTTGAGCTGCTTTTTTTCAAAACTGGTCAACCTAATCATTAAATTTTTATCTTTCATTTAGCATTGACAAATGTAAACACACATGTTATTATTATGATAGGTCGAAAAACAGGAAATAGCAACAATGAGATCAGCATACCAGTACCGACTAAGACTGACCAAGTCACAAGAGGCACAGATAGAAAGATGGCTTGATATGTTGCGCCATCAATATAACTACTTGCTGGCCGACAGATTTGACTGGTATGAACAGAATCGCTGCTCTATCAATTCCTGTCCTCTTGTTTGCTACTTACCAAACTTAAGGAATAATCCTGACTATTTTTCCCAGAAAAAGACTCTTCCTCAAATAAAGAAAGATAGACCTTGGTACTGTGAAGTACAGTCTCAGGTTTTACAGGATTGTGTAAAAAGGGTAGATTTAGCCTTTAAGCGGTTTCTGAAAGGTGATAGTAATGGCAAAAAGAGTGGAAGACCTCGATTCAAAGGAAAGAACAGATACCGATCCTTTACTTTCCCTTCTCTTTCTAAGACTCCTATAAATGGGAATATCTTGACGCTGCCAAAATTTGGAAAAGTCAAGATGATTTACCATCGATCTATTCCTGAAGGCTTCAAAATCAAAACAGCCACCATAACCCGAAAAGCTGATGGTTATTACGTTACGTTGTCTATTCAGGACGACTCTGTTCCTGGTATTATCCCAGTAGATAGCGTTTCTAATCCTATCGGGATAGACATGGGACTCAAGTCGTTCTTAATAAAATCTGATGGTTTCAATGTACCAATTCCTCAATACTATCGGAAAGCTCAAAAGCGACTAAAGAAAATCCAGAAAGCTGTCAGCAGATCAAAGAAAGGCAGTAATAATAGAAAGAAAGCTATCGTCAAACTGGGAAAAGCTCACAAAAAAGTAGCTGACACTAGAAAATATTTCCATTTTAAGACAGCGAAAGAACTTCTAGATAATCATGACCTGGTAGCTTACGAGAAATTGAATATTAAGGGTTTGGCTAAGACTAGAATGGCCAAATCCATCCTAGATGCTGGTTGGGGTCAATTTCTGTCTATCCTATCAACCAAAGCCGAAAATGCTGGGTTGGTCACGAAAGCGGTAAATCCCAGAAATACCAGCCAAAACTGCTCTAATTGTGGCAAAAAAGTACCAAAGAAACTAAAAGACCGCGTTCATTCATGTCCTCACTGTGGTTATCTAGCTGATAGGGACGTAAATGCGGCGATCAATATTTTGAAATTGGCGGTGGGGCATCCCGTCAGTAGTAAAGCTGTGTGATTCGTTGGTCAGAAACCTAAATCCTTACGGAATTAGGAGGATTGGCCACAAGGTGAAGAGCCTTGATAACTTGATAACCATGTTGGTGAGATACCAACCCTCGCGAAATCCGAGTGACAGCCTTACCCCTAACCACTGAGAACTAACAAGCTCTAGGTTAAAGCGGGGTCAAACAGCGAAACACTGTCAGCCTTAAATGACGGTGCTAGTAGCAGGCAAAGAACTCATGAGTACCACAAGGAAGATACGCTTGAACCATCGTAATTCTGAAGTAGCGAAATAAAGGCTGAAACGCTACAGACAAAATAGTCAAAGGAACACAAAGGATTATAAAGTTAGCTTTCTTTATAATGATTTCTCTAAGTTCCCGGTGGAAAGTATCACTCTAAAAGTTCAATAGAATGGTTGTTAGGAACGAAGTAACCCCCAAAAGTCTCTTGGAAAGGTCGGTTTCCAAGTAGGTAGTTAGCCGCAAGTCTTTTGGAGGAGAGATTGAGTCAGAAGCTAAAGCCTAGAGTAATATCCAGGATACGCCGACAGACTCACGTGATAGGAAATGGTATAGCTATGAGTAGCAATCAATATGTCTAAAACTCGGGGGTTCTCCCCACAGTCGGAATGGGATAAGGTGGACTGGCGAAGGCTAGAAAGAACCGTATTCAAGTTGCAAAAGCGGATATACCGAGCCTCTCAACGTGGCGATGTTCGAGTGGTAAGAAAGCTGCAAAAGACTCTGATGAAATCCTGGTCGGGAAAAATGCTAGCGGTAAGGAAGGTAACCCAACAGAACAAAGGTAAAAAGACTGCCGGAATAGATGGGAGAAAAGCTTTGAAAAATAAGCAGCGCCTAATCTTAGCAGCCAGCCTTAAAATTTACAAAAAGCCTCAACCAACCCGCCGAGTCTGGATTGAAAAGCCCGGTCGAAATGAAAAACGTCCGTTGGGAATACCAACTATATACGACCGAGCACTACAAGCTTTAACCAAGCAGGCTCTAGAACCTGAATGGGAAGCATATTTTGAACCAAACTCATACGGATTCCGACCAGGAAGGTCATGCCAGGATGCTATCGAAGCAATATTCACGGGAATCGCTCAAAAACCCAAATGGGTACTAGACGCTGATATCTCCAAATGTTTCGATAAAATCAACCATGAAAAACTTCTCACAAAACTAAACACCTATCCGACTATGAGGCGATTAATCAAAGGATGGTTAAAAGCTGGAGTGATGGATAAGGGAACATTCTCCCCTACGAATGAGGGTACCCCCCAAGGTGGAATAATATCACCACTTTTGGCGAATATAGCCCTCCACGGAATGGAAAAACGAATAAAAGAATACGCTGAAAAACTACCTGGCCGAAAAGCAAGGAACAGACAAGCGTTAAATTTCGTTAGATATGCAGATGATTTCGTCAGTGCGACCTGAAAGTCGCACGGGAGAGTGGGAGATTCCAGAAGAACTCCCCAGGTAAGTGTCCAAATGCCTGTGTCCATTCTCTCACGGCTTCCGAAGTAATTCAGGAGTCGCACAGCGAGAG
>NZ_JAAHHS010000132.1 GCF_010692395.1 Moorena sp. SIO3H5 | reverse complement strand
GCTATCTGTTGATATTTTTCTCCTGCAAACACTAAAGTACAAACCTCTCCCACTGAGCGCAGTTGGCTAGCTAAGTGTTGAGCAATTCCTTGAGTGTCTGCTAGTATCAACCAACCTTTCGATGTCTCCTTCGTTTGTTCATTGGTTGTAGTAGCTGCTTGGGCTACAATCACCGTTTGCTCTGACAAAGCTTTTGCCATTCCCTCCACTTCTGGCATGGTTACTACTTGAGTAAAACCTGTTTCACTCAACACCTTTTGCCACTGTTGGCGACTCAGCAGTGGGTAGTCTGGTCGTAATTCATAATCACTGAATTTCCACCATCCTTCTAATAGTCCAAAGATTAAATCCACCCACCTAATTGGAGTTGTTGCTTCATACAAGACCAACATTCCCCCTGGTGCCAACAGTTGCCGCACATGGGATAAGGTTTGCTTTATACTGCTGGTTGCATGGAGCACATTTGCTGCAATAATTACATCATATTGATGAGCCTCAAATCCTTGGGTTGTCGGGTCTACTTCTATGTCTAAGGTTTGATAGCTAATGAATTGATAATCCTGAAATTTATCTTGGGCTTTTGCTGTAAATAATGCCCCTATATCAGTGAATATATATTCGGTTTGCTGGGGATTTATATGAGGCAGGATGTAGCTTGTTGTCCCTCCTGTTCCAGCTCCGATTTCCAACAACCGTATTCCTCGGCTTTTGGGTAATTTTTCTATGGCCTTGGTGATGGATTTTTCTACTATTGTGTTCATCACTTTAGCTACTGTTGACTCTTCATAAAGTTGAGTCGCTGTGGTCAAATCTCCTTGGGGGAACACTAACTGTACTGGGTCTATTGCCCCTCGTAATACCCCACTTAATTGATTTGCACAACGTTCCAGTAGTGTCAATGTTGCTGTTTCCTCTGGATATTGACTCAGTAAACTCTGGCTTTTTTCAGTAGGATTGACTTGAGCTAAGGTTTGTTGCACCTGCCACCGTTGTTGCTGGGACTGGAGTATTCCTACTTCTGCTAAGATTTCTAGCAAACGCCTAAACAGTGGTCGATGGGTAGGAACTATGCCTAATTTTTTGGCTGCTCCCTCCAAGTCGAAGCTCTCTGTTGGCTGGTATGACCAACCCATTGACCCCAAGGCTTGCACTATATAATCTACGCTTAATTCTTCTAAGCTCCTGCCAATTTCTGAGGTACGAGCATTATCTACTTGAGTTACTAATTCTGCTAGGCTGGGAGTTAATTTTTGAGAAACTTCTACAGGAGCCAGCAAGAAATCAGGAGGTAGCAACTTGCCCAAAAGACATTTGGTTCTCCATTCTACTTCATACAACCAATTAGTTATTGATTCTACTTCTGTTCTTAGTAGAGTTTGTTGAGTCGCCAGTTTTACTTGTAAACCTTTGACTGTGGCAATGATTTCTCCATCTGGACTCACTAGCGTTACTTGAGTAGTCAAACTTTCTTGAGTTTCCTCGACAGGGGTCATCACTGATGCGTAAGCCCATAGGGAAAGTCCTGGACTACAATATACTTTGAACTGTTCTATTCCTACTGGCAGATAAGTTTTGTCACTATCTGTTTGTGGCAGTGCACTAAAAGTTACCTGCAAGGCTGCATCTAGTAATGCCGGATGGAACTGATAGTCGATGGTTTCTCCGAGCAATTCTTCAGGTAACTTAATCTCGGCTAGTGCTTGGTTTTCACCAGACCATAACTTGTATATGCCTTGGAAATTACTGCCATAGTCTATACCAATTTGCCGACATTGTTGATAATGTTGACTGATTTCTATCGAATGACTACACTCTCTCTGGTATTTTTCCAAGTCGGTTTTAGGAGTTTTCTCTGTTTGGTCTGATCTTATTTTACCTGTGGCATGGAGTACCCACTTTTGTTCCTCGTTTTCTTGTTCTTGTTGAGAAAATATTTTGAAATTGTAGCTTTGGTTGTCTGTTGGAGTGAGTATGGTTTGGGCTGAAAGCAGTTCTCCTGGGGGCAAAATAAATCCCTGGCGAATTAAGAAATCTTCTATTACCAAATTGCGATTTCTCAATTGGTAGTTTCCGGCTGCTGTAGCCATTTCTAAATAGGCGGTCGTGGGAAATAATGCTTTATCAAATACTCTGTGGTGGCTGAGGTAGGCTGGGGAGCATTCCCCTATAACTGACTGAAAAATTTGTTGTTCACTCGCACAATTGAGTTTTTGACCTAATAGGGGGTGGATAGCTTGGCTTGTTGACAAATACTGTTTTTTCGGAAGACCATTATTAGTTTCTACCCAATACCTTTCTCGCTGGAAGGGATATGTCGGCAATGCTACCTTCTGACAAGCATAATCTTCCTCAAATCCTTGCCAATCTACTTGGGATCCCTCTACATATAACTGCCCTAAACTAGAAAGCATCTGCTGCCATTCTTCTACTCCTGGACGTAATGATGGTAACCAGACACCCACCTCTTCTGGTAAACATTGTTTTCCCATGCCTAACAATATTGGTTTGGGTCCGATTTCCAGGAAGGTTTCATATCCTTGCTCTTCTAGAGTTTTCATACTCTGGGCAAATTCTACTGGTTGACGCACATGACGTACCCAATATTCAGCAAAAGTAATCTCCTCTCCCACCTGTTTCCCAGTAACATTTGATATCAGTGGTATCTGAGGCTGACTATAGGTTATTTGATTGGCTACAGCTTCAAATTCTGCCAACATCGGTTCCATCAGAGGGGAATGGAAAGCATGGGAAACCTGTAGCGGTTTGGTCTTTACTCCCAGAGCTTCTAACTTACTGCAAATAGCTGCGATCGCTTCACTCTCACCAGAAATCACGATACTTTCCGGTCCATTAATCGCTGCTATTGTTACTTGCGAACTATAATCTCCTATGGCTTCTCTGACTTGAGATTCTGATGCTAACAAAGAAACCATTTCACCACCAGAGGGTAACTGTTGCATCAACTTTCCCCGCATGGCAATTAACTTCAGACCATCTTCAAGACTGAAAACTCCTGCCACACAAGCTGCCACATATTCTCCCACACTGTGACCCATCACCACATTTGGTTTGATTCCCCAAGATTCCCATAACTTGGCGAGGGCATATTCTACAGCAAATAGAGCAGGTTGGGTATAACCTGTTTGGTCTAACAAATTAGAAGTTGAGTTTTGTGAATCAATAGGATAAATAACTTCTAATAGTGGCTCTTCTAGATAGGGTTGTAAAATTTGGTCGCATCGATCTAAAGCTTGACGGAAAGTCGGTGCTTGTTCATACAGTTGCCTTCCCATATTCACATACTGGGAACCTTGACCTGTGAAGAGGAAGGCTACTTTGGCTAAACTATCTCCATGAGCCAGTTGTCCTGAGTATACTCCGCCTACTTCCTCCCCTGCTGTATACTGGACCAGTTTGGCGGCTAATTCCTCTGGCTCAGAGGCGAGCACTGCCAGGCGATGCTGAAAATTAGCCCTTCCTGTGTTAGCTGTGTAACATACATCTGCTAGTTCTTGCTCTCGATGAGTTTCTAGGTGACGTTGATAACGATTGACTAGCTCGGCTAGGGCTTTGTCTGTTTTCCCTGACAGGGTGAGCAGATGTAGTGGACGCTTTTGTGAGTCTTGATGTTTGACTTTGACTGGTTCTGGAGCTTGTTCTAGGATGACATGGGCATTCGTTCCACTAAAACCAAAGGAACTTACTCCAGCGAGGCGACTTTTCCCATTCCTTTGCCAAGGAGTCAGTTGAGTAGACACCTGCACCGGTAATTGAGACCAATTAATATAAGGATTCGGCTGGTTAAAATGTAGTGATGCTGCTATTTGTTGATGTTGCAGTTGCAGGACTACCTTCATCAAACCAGCTATTCCTGCTGCTCCCTCTAAGTGACCTATATTAGTTTTAGCTGAACCAATGATTAATGGTTGCTCTTGAGAGTGAGTTTTTTCAAATACTGTTCCTATTGCTCCAACTTCAATGGGGTCTCCCAAAGAAGTACCTGTGCCATGAGCCTCAAGATAACTAACACTTGCTGGATCTATTTCCCCATTTTTCAACGCTTGATGGATAACATCTACTTGAGACGGACCATGAGGAACCGTTAAACCACTGGTATGACCATCTTGGTTGATAGCAGTACCACGAATCACCGCCTGGATATTATCTCCATCAGCCAGAGCATCTGATAAACGCTTAAGTACAACTATGCCGCATCCTTCACCACGAACATATCCGTCAGCTGTCGCATCAAAAGTCTTACAACGACCATTGGCAGATAGCATTCGGGCTTTAGAAAAGTTGATGCTGTACTCTGGGGAAATCAGCCTGGAGACTCCTCCTGCAAGAGCTAAATTGCACTCTCGGTTCCTCAGACTCGAACAGGCTAAATGGACACTTACCAACGAAGAAGAGCAGGCTGTATCAACTGCTAAGCTTGGTCCTGTAAGTCCCAAAATGTAAGAGAGTCGCCCTGATGCGGTACTGTAGGTATTACCACTAACCAGATAAGCATCAATGTCTTCAACACCTCGGTTGATTAGGCGTTGGCCATAGTCATGACTACAAATGCCGATAAATACACCGGTTTTCGTTCCTGCTAATCCTTCAGGATTTTGTGCTCCCTGTTCAAGAGCTTCCCAAGCAACTTCTAATAGTAGGCGATGTTGAGGGTCTAGAGAAATTGTTTCTTTGGCAGAGATTTGAAAGAAAGGGGCATCAAACTCCTGTAATTGTTCAATAAAGCCACCGTAACGGGTGTACATTTTTCCAGGAGCTTCTGGGTCAGGGTTGTAGTAATCATCCAGATTCCATCGGTCTGGTGGGACTTCAGTGATAGCATCTACTCCGTTTTGTAAGAGGTTCCAGAAGGCTTCTGGGGTAGATGCACCTCCAGGAAAGCGACAACCCATACCAACGATCGCGATCGGTTCTATTTGAGATTTCTCCAGTTTATCCAGTTTCGACCGCAATCCTTTAATTACCAAAAACGATTTTTGCAAAGGCGTTAGTTGATCGTCGTTCTGGGATAAATTTTCCATTCGCTCACTACCTTCCTTATTCATTAATAAGCAAACTAAATTCTTGGTTAATCAGTTCTTCTAAATTGTCTTCTGAAAGTTCTTTTGTGCGAGCTAACAAGTTTTCTTCGTTTTCATCATTCCGAGGCTCTGTTCCTTTGGGTAATGAAGTCTCGGAAGACTTTTTATCTAAAACATTCTGAACTAAATAATCTACAATTTTATCCACGGTGGGATAGTCAAAAGCTAGAGTTGGTGGCAGGGAACATTCTAAACTGGTTTGTAACTTATTCCTCAACTCCACAGAGGTCAAAGAATCCATACCTAATTCAAAAAAGCCTGCTTCTAATGAAATGGATTTGGGATTATGTATTCCTAACACTGGTGCGACTTGAGAACGAACATGATCTACTAATAACGAACGACGTTCGCTGGGTACCGTCGCCTCGAACTTTAACAAAAATGCCGACTTTTGGTTCAATGATGGCTCAGTGGAAATCAAAGCGGACAAAAATGGCATCTTTTGTCCACCCGGTAGTTGGCTGACAAACCTTGACCAATTAACCGGGAACACCCCCACTTGGCTTTGGGACTCCGATAACAATGACCCCAATGCCATCATGCCCTGTTCTGGTTTGATGGCAATCATGCCACTCCTATCAAGCCGCTGCTGATTAAAACTATCTAAACGAGCGGCCATGCCTCCTGCTGCCCAAGCTCCCCAGTTAATACTCAATCCTGGTAATCCCTGGCCTCGACGATAGTGGGCGATCGCATCCATAAAACCATTAGCTGCGGCATAGTTTCCTTGACCATAATTCCCCAACATCGAAGCTATCGACGAGAAACAGACAAAGAAATCTAAGGGTAAATCAAGGGTCAGTTGATGTAAATACCAGGTTCCTGACACCTTGGGAGCCATCACTTTTGTAAATCTCTCCCAGCTCATTTTTTGTAATACCCCGTCATCCAATACCCCAGCTGCATGAATCACTCCTTTGAGTGGGGGTAATGATGCTGATATTTCCTCTAGAGCCAAGGCTACATCTTCTTCGATAGAAATATCCCCTAACAACACACTGACAGAAGCTCCAGCTGTTTCTAACTCCTCTATTACTTTTTGTGCTGTTTGGTTGGGAGCCCGACGTCCCATTAAGGCTAGATGCTTCGCTCCTTGAGTAACCATCCATTGGGCTACTTCTAACCCTAAGGCTCCTAATCCTCCTGTAATCAAATAACTGGCTTCTGGTTTGATGGACTGGGCCTCACCTATGGCTTCTGGCATCTCCACCACTACCTTCCCTATATGCTTGGCTTGCTGCAGATACCGGAAGGCTGCTGTTATTTCTGTACTCGGGAATACTTTATAAGGTAAGGCTTTGAGTTGTCCTTGGTCCCATCGTTGAGTTAATTCCTCTGCCAGTTGAGCCATTACACCTGGTTGTTGTTGGGCTATTTCTCCTAAATCAAAGGGGTAGTAACTGACATCTGGTCGTTTTTCTTTAACTTGCTGTTGGTCCCAAATCCCAATTTTGCCGATTTCGACAAATCTCCCTGTTGGGGCTAATACTTCTAAGCTTTTGGGAATGTACTCTCCGTTGAGGCTATTGAGGACTACATCTACTCCAACTCCAGCAGTGTGCTCGAGGATTTCCTCGGCAAACTCTAGGGTGCGGGAGTTCATGACGTGCTTAATGCCCAGGGATTTGAGAAATTCCCATTTACTCGGACTGGCGGTGGCAAATATTTCTGCCCCTGCTCGTTGGGCAATTTGCACGGCTGCTTGCCCGACACCACCTGCTGCGCTATGAATTAATACTCGCTCTCCTGGTTGAATTTTAGCTAAGTGCTGCAACCCGTAGTAGGCAGTCAGGAATGTCAGGGGTAGGGTTGCCGCTTCTGCAAAACTCATGTGTTTGGGCTTTGGCATCACATGCTCTACTGGGGCAGTGATGAAACTGCTGAAGCCGTCGTGGAGCATGGTGGCTATCACTTCATCTCCTACTTGCCACTGTGAGACTTGTTCTCCTACTGCAGAGATTTTACCAGCACATTCAAAACCAAAGGTCAGTTGCTTTGCACTGCTGATGCCTAGATGGGAGGCGTAGTAGTCTTTAAGTAATCCTAGGGCGTTGAGCACGTCTCGGAAGTTTAGTCCCACTGCAGCTACAACGATTTCTACTTCCATAGCTTTTGGAACACGCCGCTGCATTGGTTGCCAGTTGAGGTGGTCTATCACTCCGTATTCTGGCAGTTTTAATTGCACTGGTTGGTCGGCTGAGGTGATTGACTGTTTGTGGGGTTTTTGTACTAGTCTGGCTACATAACGACTGCCCTGACGTATGGCGATTTGGTCTTCTACATCTTCTGATAACAGTTCTGTGACTAGGGCTTCTAGGTTTTGAGTAATCTGATTTTCTGGGTCACAGTCGAGGCGTTTACACCCTAATTCTGGGTGTTCTTGGGCGATTACTCGTCCTAGTCCCCATAAGCTTCCATACTCGGGGTTGATTACTTCTTGGTCTTTTTTGACCCTCTGAGTTCCTTGGGTTACTAACCACAGCTGCGGGATTTTTTCCGGTTTGCTGTTGAGGATTGCTTGCACCAAATGCAGCAGAGCCCCACAACTTTGTGCCAGCATTGTCTCTAATTCTAGGTGGTCTTTGCCAACTAGTTCCGGCACACTCCACAGATGCACCACCCTTGTCATCCCTGGGTTTTCTTCTAGCAGTTGTTGGAATTGTTCAGCACTGGTGGGATTGATTTGATAGTGTTGTGGACTTAGTTGCTGATATCTGTCTCCTGGTGATACTCTGATGCAGTCGTGACCTTTTTCTTCTAGTGCTTCTACTAGGTGAGTATCTTCTGCCAATACTAACCATTTGCTAGTTACTGCTGGTGATGGGGTCGTTGATGGTAGGGCTATCGCTTCCCAGTTGATTTGATAATACCAATGGCTGATATCTGGTTGCAGACTTCTCCATAGGGCTGATTTTGTGGTTGCTCTTACCCTTAATCCCTCTAGGGAGGCTAGTATCGTGCCGCAGTTGTCTACCAGCAAAATGTCGGCGGTTAAGCTAGTTGAGGGTATTTCTGCTATCGCCCATACAACGCTTGTGATCTGACGATACAGTTTCAATTTTTCTATCCCTACTGGCAGATAGGTCTGGTCGGTTTCGGTTTTGTCTATGGCATGACTTACGATTTGTAGAGCTGCATCTAATAGGGCTGGATGTAGCTGATAGTCTGTTAATTCTGCGGTTAATTCCTCCGGTAAGGCGATTTCCCCTAGGGCTTTCCCATGACCTTTCCACAACTGTTTTATTCCTTGGAAACTGCTGCCGTAGTCTATACCTTTTGACCGATATTCTTGATAATGTTGTTTGATGTCTATGGCTTGACTACACTCTTTTTTGTATTTCTCTAGGTCGATTTTGCCTTTGCTGTTAGTAGTCGGCTCGGTATAGATCTTTCCTTCCGTATGCAACATCCATTGCGGTGTTTGTTGATTTTCGGCCTCAGATGATGTGCTTGATGTGCTGAATATCTCGAACTTATAGCTGTTGTTTTCTAAGGGGCTGACTACTGTTTGTATTGTCAAAATTTCTGTTTCTGGTAGGATTAACCCTCTTACTATGGCTACATCGGCTACTTCTACTTCGGCTTTGTTGAACAGAATTTTAGCAGCTGTTGCTGCCATTTCTAGGTAGCCTGTGGCGGGAAATAGCACTTTTTCAAATACTTGGTGGTGATTCAGGTAGTCTGGGGATTCTGCCCTTAGGTATGATTGAAAGCGATGTTGATTCTCTATTCCGGCTAGGTTGAGTTTTTCTCCTAGTAATGGGTGCAGATTTTTGTCTTTTAACCAATAGGGTTTCTGTTGGTAGCCATTTTGGGTTTCTAGCCAATACCTTTCCCGTTGGAATGGATATGTCGGTAAGACTACTTTCTCACGGCTATAATCTCGGTCAAACCTTAACCAATCTACTAGTACTCCCTGTACATATAACTGTCCTAAACTAGACACCATCTGCTCCCACTGGGATACTCCCTCCCGCAAGGATGGTAACCACACACCGATTTCTTCTGGGAGACACTGCCGCCCCATCCCTAATAATATTGGTTTCGGTCCAATTTCTAAGAAAACTTCATAGCCTTGTTGGTGCAAGGTCTCCATACTTTGGGCAAACCTGACTGGTTCTAACACATGATTTACCCAATAGTTGGCTGTGGCAATGGTCTTGTCGGCTGTTACTCCTGTGACATTGGATATTACTGGTACTTTTGGTTGATGGTAGGTAATTTGATTGGCTACAGCTTCAAATTCTGCCAACATCGGTTCCATCAGAGGGGAATGGAAAGCATGGGAAACCTGTAGCGGTTTGGTTTTTACTCCCAGAGCTTCTAACTTACTGCAAATAGCTGCGATCGCTTCACTCTCACCAGAAATCACGATACTTTCCGGTCCATTGATGGCAGCAATGCTTACAGCGGGCTTGTCCAACCCCTCTTGGGAACTATAGTCCGCGATCGCCTTTTTTACCCGCTCCTCCGACGCCAACAACGATACCATCAAGCCACCACCAGGCAACTGCTGCATTAACCTGCCACGCATGGCAATTAACTTCAGTCCATCTTCGAGACTGAAAACTCCTGCAATACAAGCTGCCACATATTCTCCCACACTATGACCCATCACCACCTTGGGTTTGATTCCCCAAGATTCCCATAACTTGGCGAGGGCATATTCAACAGCAAATAGAGCCGGTTGGGTATAAGCAGTTTGGTCTAGGAAAGAGGAACTTGAGTTTTGTGCTTGTTGAGGATAAAGCACTTCTAAAAGCGAATGTTCCAAATACGGACGTAGGATTTCATCACATTGATCTAACCCTTGACGGAAAGTAGCTTGAGTTTCATATAGCTTTCTTCCCATATTCAGATACTGGGAACCTTGACCGGTGAAGAGGAAGGCGACTTTAGGACGCTTGCGACCAATCTTTTGACCCGTCAGAACTCCTGGTGTTTCCTCTGATTCTGCCTTCGCTTTTAATTGTTCCTGTAACTGCTCTGTCGATTTGGTGACAACAGCGAGGCGATATTGGAAGTGCGTACGCCCCACATTGGCTGTATAACAAACATCTCCTATTGCCAATTCTGGATGTTTTTTCAGGTGCTTCTGATAACCGGTGACTAACTGCTCTAGAGCTTCTTCCGTTTTTGCTGAGAGCGTTAGCAGATGCACTGGACGTTCTTTGGGTTTTTCTTCCGTGCTCCCCTCCTTGGGAGGGGTTGGGGGTGGGTTACCTATTAATAGTTCCTTACTCTCTACTTCTGCCAACACCACATGGGAGTTAGTGCCACCAAAACCAAAGGAACTCACACCGGCAATTGCTGGTATTGATTTTTCTGGCCAAGGTGTCAGAGTTTCCTGTACTCGCAATGGTATGTCGTCAAACTTGATATAAGGATTCGGCTCAGTGAAATTTAGACTTGGTGGAATCTGGCGATAGTGAAGTGACAGTGCTACTTTAATTAATCCGGCAATACCTGCTGGTGCTTCTAAATGTCCGATATTGGTTTTAGCCGAACCGATTGCACAGTAGTCACCAGGAGCACGGCCAACAGAAAGCACTGCTCCTAGGGCTTTCATCTCCATTGGGTCTCCCAGTTTTGTCCCTGTGCCGTGGGCTTCTATATACTGCACATCTCCTGGTGAAATACCTGCATTTTTGTATGCTGCCCGTAACACCGCTTCCTGTGCCAAAGGATTGGGGGCTGTTAGCCCGTTGCTGTATCCATCCTGGTTAACTGCGCTGCCCTTGACTAAGGCATAGATGCGGTCTCTATTAGCCAGGGCTTTAGATAGTGGTTTGAGTATCACTAACCCTGCACCCTCACTGCGGACATAACCATCAGCTTTGGCATCAAAGGTTTTACACCTACCGTCAGCAGCCATAAATCCTCCTTGGGCATAGGCTACCGACATCCACGGCGATGTCACCATATGTACCCCTCCTACCATTGCTAGGCTAGATTCTCCACTCCACAGGCTTTGGCAAGCCAAGTGTACTGCTACCAGGGATGAGGAACAGGCTGTATCTATCGCCATGCTCGGTCCATGGAAGTCGAAAAAGTATGAGAGGCGATTGGCGTTAATACAATTTAAGTTACCTGTGCCTGTATAGGTACTAAAGTTACTGGGGTTTTGGGCGATGAGTTCGTAGTAGTCGAAGCTTGATACCCCCATGAATACCCCTGTGGGTGTACCTGCCAATTCTTCTGGTGGTTGTCCGGCGTCTTCTAAGGCTTCCCAAGCTAGTTCCAGCAATAGCCGTTGTTGGGGATCCATGGTTTGGGTTTCTCGGGGAGAAATACCAAAAAAATGCGGATCAAATCGATCTACTTGCTCTAGAAAGCCACCCCACCGACTGTTCGTTTTCCCTGGCTTGGAGATGTCGGCGTCATAAAATAAGTCGTTATCCCACCGAGAAGCTGGCACTTCGGTAATTGCGTCTATACCATTACACAGTAATTCCCAGAATGCTTCTGGATTTTTCGCTCCTGGGAAACGACATCCCATACCTATAATTGCAATTGGTTCTTTATTCATTGTAATTTAACTATTTCTTCCTCGAATTTGTTATTTAAAAAAATTATTTGAAAAGCTGATTTAGTTTTGCTTTATAGCTCTATGCATCCACAAAGATTATTTTAAATAGTTATTTGATAGATTAATTTGAATTTTTATTAACAACTTTATTATATTAGTAACACATTTAGAGGTGATTTACTGACAAACTATTTCTTGGCACAGGCTGAGGAATATATAATATATTCCTCAGCACTCACCAGTAAATTTCAACAGAGATTATCCACCAAAGTGCTCTGCCATAGCTTCTATTGTGGGGTAACTATACAGAATTGTTGGGTCTATCTCTTTTGAGATCCAATCCCCGAAATCGCTTGTTAAAGATATTGAGGCTGAAGAATCTAGACCATAACGATTAAAAGAAGTGGTTGTCGATATTTCTTCAATTTCTAGATCTAATAGTTGGGACAGATAAGAAATCAACCACTCCTGAACCTCATCTACTGTGGGTCCATTCTTATCCTCTATACTTCCATTATCTACACTAGTCAGGTTTTGGGTTTCTACGGTTAAGTTTTCCATAATTTATTGATTGATGGGGAGTTACTAGATTTTCCGGAAATAAATTCTTGACTACTTGATAGGTGTAACTATCATATATAGCAATTCTATGACTTGTGAGGTACAAATTTCTGGTTTTTAGGGAGCAGGGAGCAGGGAGCAGGGAGCAGGGAGCAGGGAGCAGGAACCCACCCCTAAACCCTCCTCGGAGGGGAAGGAAAGAGGTAAGAGGTAAAAACTAATGTGTACCTCATGAGTCCTAGAAACGCTATATTTTGTTCAGGTTGAAAAGTTTTATTTCTTCTGAACAATTAAGCTAACTTCTTAGCTTCGAGCATTTTGGCGGTTGGCAACTTCACATCCCAAACTAAACCTAATTTTTCCAATACCCAAATTAGGCAGTAACCTAAATCTATTTGCCACCATTTTAAACCGATCGCTGCCGAATTTTCAAAAGTATGGTGATTATTCTGCCAGGATTCTCCAAAAGTAGGAATAGCCACCCAAATATTGTTCCGACTCTTGTCTTTACTATCGAAAGGATGAGTCCCAAAAGCATGAGAAAATGAATTGATACTTAAAATGGAGTTATCTACCACAAACATCCGTACAAATCCACCCCAAAGAAGACCTTCCACAGCCCCGTACCAAGACCCATGAATAATTCCTCCTAAAATAGTTGGTATTAGCAGACCCAAAACTATCCACACTAAATAATTGCGATTAATCTTGCTAATGGTTTTGTCTCGCATCAATTCTGGGGCATAATACATCGGGTTAGGATACTCGTGGTTTGTTAGCCAACCTACATGGGCGTGCCAAAGACCTCGTAAGGTTCCCCATATTCCTTCCTGTAATTCTTCTAGATTTGGAGAATGGGGATCACCAGGCAGGTCGCTGTACTCATGGTGACGACGATGCACTGCCACCCAGGAAACTACAGGCCCTTGAGCACCCATACAGCCTAGAATTGCTAAAATGACTCTCATTGTTTCGCTAGTTTTAAAGGCACGATGGGCAAAGTAGCGGTGCAACCCTACAGTCATCCCCACCATAGTCAATGCCCACATCCCAATTAGTAATCCTATCTCTACACTACTGATCGGGTACCACCATAGTAAAGCGATCGCTATTATTGTTCCGATTGTTGGAATGACATTGTACAACAGAAAGTGTTTGGTCTGGAGACCTTTAATGTAATCATTTGATATGGTTTTTGACTTTTGAGTTTTGGCTGGTTTAAAAGATTTTTTGGTCACATCCATTTTTATTGACATCAAACTGTCTCCTTGGTTACCATTTGCTTTTTTTTTAACGACTTATAAGGGGTTATACCCCTAGGTTCCAGGTTTCATAATTTGCTGTCTCCCTGTACTTTAAAATGATATCATTATGCTTGATGATAATCAACCCATAATTCCCAAATACCTACATTGAAATTGAGACCGCTGCTCCACTTTTACTTGCGACTTTTACCTTTGCTTCCAACTGGTCTAATGTGCCTTCCAAAAACTTAACTCGGCAAGCAGAGCGTTGTATTTTTCCACTTGATGTTTTAGGAATGCTCCCAGCTTTGATTAATGCTACAGAATACACCTGTACATCATGTTCGTCTGTGACTGCCTCTCTAATATTTCCCACTACCTCATTTATATCTAGTGTTTTTTGGTAACTTCGCTCCACCTCCTGAACCACTATTAAACGTTCTTCTCCCTTAATCTCCACTGCAAATGCTGCTCCATGACTAGAACGCAGTGATGGGTGACTTTTTTCCACTGTCAATTCAATATCTTGGGGATAATGGTTGCGACCACGAATAATAATCACGTCTTTGATACGCCCTGTAATGAATAGTTCCCCATCTTGCCAAAATCCTAAATCCCCTGTGCGCATAAATGGTCCTTCACCACTTTCGGCTAGGTTTGCATTAAAGGTCTTTTCTGTCTCTTCTAACCTATTCCAGTATCCTACAGCCATACTTGGATCGCATACCCAAATTTCCCCTACCTGATCTGGTTGACATTTTTTCAAAGTGTTTGGATTAACGATCGCCACTTTCATCCCACCAATGGGAGGTCCACAGCTAACTACTTTTCGTACTACCTGCTCTTTTTCTGCTGGTGATACTACTACAATTCTATTTTTTTCTAGGGCTTCTGCTGCTAAGGTCAACACCCTGGCTTTTTCCCCATGTTTTTTAGTCGAAACCAACAAAGTTGCTTCCGCTAGTCCATAAGCTGGATACAGAGCATCCCTACGGAAACCAAAAGGAGCAAAAGTAGCAATAAAATTTTCCACTGTTTCTTGGCGAACTGGCTCGGCTCCGTTGCTAGCTGTACGCCAACTACTTAGGTCTAAATTCTCCCTTTGTTCTGGTGTGGTTCTTTTTAGGCAATGTTCGTAGGCAAAATTTGGTCCTTGACTATGGGTAACTCGGTAGTGTGAAATTGTCTTTAACCAACGAATGGGTCGCATATAGAAGGCGATGGGCGACATCACATAGCAGGGAATACCGGAATATAGCGGTTGGATTAGTCCATCAACGAGGCCATAATCGTGAAAATGGGGAACCCAGGTTGTGGCGATACTGTCTGATGTATAACCCCAAGCTTCTTTTATGTAACTACAGTGGTGTATTAAATTTTTGTGGGTTAGCATCACACCCTTTGGTGTTGAAGTCGAGCCGGATGTGTATTGAAGATAAGCAAGAGTATCGCTATTTATATCTGGTTTTTGCCATTCTTGTGATAGCGCAGTAGGAATTTTATCGCTAACTATCCATTTGATTCTTTTGAATTCTGAAGACAACTCCGAAGTGGCTTCTTTGAGTTGGGAATACTTTGATTCATCAGTAAGTATTACGGAAGCTTGGGCATCTTTTACAATTGCTTCAAGCCTAGGTAATGTCCGCTTCAGTCTAATTGGGTCTGGTGGTGGTGCCGGAATGGCAACCACTCCTGCATACAAACACCCAAATAAAGCGGCGATAAATTCTAGTCCCTGTGGATATAGGAGTAAAGCCCTTTCATTCCTATCTACTTGTTTGTGAAGTTCTACAGCAATTGCTCTGGCTTTTTCATCTAATTCAAAGTAACTTAGGCTAATTACCTCTTTTTCCCCATTGTGTAGGAAACTGTAAGCTTTTCGAGCAGATTGATAGTGGGAGCGATATTGGAGAAGGTCAATTAAAGTTGAAAATTCTTGCTTGCTCATATATCAAATACTGAATTTGGAGTCACCACTATTGTTTGCCAATAACGTACGCAATTTTCTGGTCTAACCATGGCTAACCACAACCTATAACCTTACGGACACCTGTAACCTAGCTATAGACGGGTATTACTTGGTTTTGTTCTAGTGCTTTCCTCTGGATCTGATGCCTACGCTAACAACGGAGACAGATTTTGACTGTGTCTCGGTGGTGGATATGCGGGCACTGCAATTACGCCAGCATACAAGCACCCTTTGAAGGCAGCAATGAAGTCTATACCTGGTGGATAGACTAGTAAAGCTAGTTCCCCCGTTGCTCCCAGAGACTGCAACTGGCTGGCGTACGCCCTTGAGCGTTGGTCTAATACCTGATAAGTGATACGATCAGTTTCTTTTTCCCCTTTTTCATTGAAGGTATAAGCGATTTTAAATGGCTGAGTTAGGGCTCTATAGCACAACAACTCTACCAGATTTGACAACGTCTTGGAAAGCTCTGAACATCTGATATTTTCCAAGTTTCAAGCTCCTTTATTAATAGCGTTTTTCAACGCTGAACTGCTCCCTTTCAACAGTTTTTTTACTGTTTTAACTGTACTTAGGTGTACTTAGGTTTTTGACCATTTAGATGCACCAAAATTATTCACCATGAGAAACTTAGCACGAAACAAATTATCTGTCAACCCTAATCCTAAATAAATAAATCCCTCCCAGACTCTCGTCCAAGCATATAGAAATTTTAAATGATTTGTGAAATATATTGGCTAAAGTAACCGCTATAACCTTTTACCAGCAACGATTCCAGATTTTGATTATTTTACAAATGATTTATAATTTTTTTTAGCAATTCTAGGACTCATGAGGTACACATAATTGTTTGACTATTGGCTCTTGCCTCTTCTCTTTTACGTGCTCCCTGCTCCCTGCTCCCTGCTCTCTGCTCCCTAAAACCTAGATATTTGTACCTCACAAGTCCTAGAATTGCTATAGATATCATTACTAAGAGAAACGCTATAATTTTTTTTGACTGTGTTAAGAAACTTAAAGTTACTCAAACCGTTGCTGTTCCTTATTCCGAGATCCGAAGCTCTCAAGTCTTAACAGTTAACTTTAATTCTTTACGACTCCTTAGCTATAGAAAAAGAACATTTTCAACCAGACTCTCCCAAGTCCTGATTGGCTCTGATCAGGATTTCTGGGAAAACTTACGATAAGATTCAAATGGAGATCAGAGGATAACTGTGTCTCAAGACCTATTGCAAAACCGAGACTACACAATAATTCTGGCTAGAAATGCCTCTAAAACCTTTGGAACCCTGCCTGGACTGGACAAGCAGTGGTTGCTAGCTCAGGAGTCTATTATCGCCTTGGCAAAGAAATGTGAGGAACTCGATCCAGACGGACTCACCATTTACATTGCATCTACTCCCTATCAAAAATATGACAACACCACTAGTCAGGCATTAGTTGACCTGTTTGAGCAGCCCTATGGTTCAGACAGCATCAATCTGGTTGAGCCGCTCAAAGTTGCAATTGATGATCACTTTAGCCGTAAATCCCGCCAGCAGACAAAAGCAAACGGTGATATTATTATCGTCATCCTCGATAGTGAACCAAAGCCACGGATGGCTTTAGTCAAATTGCTAGTGGCAGCAACTAAAAAGATGGATTCTCAGGAAGAACTGGGTGTGATGTTTGCCCAAGTGGGAGAAGACCCCATTACTCGAGGTTTTCTAACTGCCTTAGATGATGATTTACATGCTGCGGGCGCTAAGTTAGACATTGCCGACACTAAGCTTTTGTCAGCTATGGAGGAAAGTCAAATTACGAAGTTTTTGCTCGATGCCCTATATGATTAGGATTAATGCTTAGCACTTAACACAGTTAAGTTGCAAAAATTATAGCATTTACCAATAAGTTGTAAACAATGAATACCATTTTTTAGATTATGAAAAATTCCTATATACTTGATTAAATATTGCCTCTTGCCTCTTGCCTCTTGCCTCTTGCCTTTTTCTAAGGATTCTTTTCACAACTCAAATACAAACGCTATATGTCTACCCCGAGCAATATAAATAAAATTCTGATTGAACGTCCTAGCCAAGACCATCTCGATAACTTGGGTGTCTCAGATTGGCCAATTTGGACAAAGGAAGTCTCGGAATTTCCCTGGACTTACGATGAGCAGGAAATTTGTTACTTGCTAGAGGGTGAAGTAGTTGTCACCCCAGATGGCGGTGAACCAGTTCAAATTGCCAAAGGAGATTTGGTCACTTTCCCAGCTGGAATGTCTTGCACGTGGAAGATTCTTTATAATGTTAGAAAACACTATCAATTTGGCTAGACGTTTGAGGGGCTTTGAGCCAGGATTTTAGGGAGTAGGGAGTAGCGATGCAGCGCGGTCTTGGGAAGGCAGCGCGGTCTTGGGGGTCTCCCCGGAGACGAAACCTGATTACGTTGAGCCTTTATGGTTGGTCGGCTATGCAGAAAAGGGGTAAAACTTATTGATTAGCGTGATTTGCGCGGTCTTGGGGGTT
>NZ_JAAHHS010000131.1 GCF_010692395.1 Moorena sp. SIO3H5 | reverse complement strand
CTCCTCTTCTCCTCTTCTATAGGTAGCCAAAAAAGTTAGAAAAGCCGGTGACATCATTCAAACTAGCTGACCGGGTAGAACCACTGTCAGGCTCTTCAGGACTTGCCTGCCTTCCAGTAGTGTAATAGGGAGCAATGTTACCTGGCGCATTCTTGCTGATTTCTATATGACCCACATCTGGTGCAGTGAAATCAAGATTGAAGAACGCTGTAAATCCTTCGTTCTCAGATGGGTCTCCAAAAAAATTGAGGACGTGATCAGAGTCGATTGGTCGTGCGTCAATATTTTCTAGTCTGCTATAGTCGAAAGTTGCTGCTTGAGCAGGTAGCGGGGTCCATACTGCAGCGGTGGCAGTTAGTCCTAGAAATATGGAAAGGTGAGACTTACGCATAGGTCAAAATGAACTCCTATAAAAACTCCTGGATATGGTTTGAGAAGGGGGGGTTAAAGAGATGTTTTTGGGGGGCATGTCAGTTTTGTTAATCTCTGATTTAGATCCCCCATTATCCCCCTTGATAAGGGGGACTTTTGAATCTAATTCCACCCTTTGTTAAGGGGAATTTTGAATCTAATTCCCCCCTTTGATAAGGGGGGTTAGGGGGGATCGATGATCCCTGTTTTTGATGGATAAAACACACTGATTTACTCCCATAATTGACTACCCTAATTTAGCTATTACTGTTTCAGCTTTTGTGATGTCATCCGAGCAACGGTACCTAAAGCTCCCAACATGAATAATCCTAATACTGAGGAAGATTCTGGTACACTGGTAGTACTACCTACTATTCTTATGTCTATTGGGTAAGACAAGGTGACGATTTCAAATCCCTGACTAACAGAAAAAGAAAAGTCAGACAGTTCAGGTTGATCTATAGAAAATAGCTGAATAAATCCACCCCCAGCAGCTACATCTTCTAAAAAAGCATCAGCCAATCCCGAGGCTAAAGGATCTAAGCCAGGCGCTTTGAACGCTGGGGTTGGGTTACCCCAAAAGATATTAAAATTTCCAACCTGGGTACCAGGGTTGTCGTTAGCTGAGACAAAGTAAAAAGGTGAATAGCCAAAATTGATTATCTTAGTTGTGCCAACAGTGATAAAATACTCCACATCATCTGGATTAGCTTGAAAAATTACTTCCTCAATTGGTGAATCCGGACTCCCGAACCAATCTTGACCCAGCTTATCTTCGCCCAAGTTCCAAGTTTGGGTCACATCTCGGTCACTTGTTGGAATAAAGTCAAACCCAATACTACTGAGGGGAATATCGTTTTCTTTTAGGTAGTTGAAAAAGTTAGGCAAGCCAGTCACCCCCTCTAGGGTAGCTGACCGAGTACCGCGCGTTGCAGGATCGGGGCTACGCCCCGGACCTACTGTATAATACCTCGCATTATCTGTACCTGGGCGGAAACCGATATGACCTGCGTCCGGAGCCGTAGGATCTGCATTACGAAAAGCTATATATCCCTCATTATTAGCGATATCACCAAAAAAGGAGAGTACGCTATCAGACTCAATCGGTAGTACTGGCAGATTTTCAACTCTGCCAAAGTCAAAGGTCTGAGCAACAGCTGTTGTAGGTGTCAAGACTAGGGCAGTAGCTGCCACTCCTAGAAATAGAGAAAGGGAAGAATTACGCATGTTGAGTCAACTCCTATTAACAACAGTAGGGTAGTTAACGACAATTGGTGCTCTAATTTGACGATTCGCGCTTGTTATTAAGAACCAGTCATGCACAACGACGTCGCTTACCAACGGCTAAGGCTGCACTAGCAGCGGTTATAACTGCAAAGACACTACCAGGTTCAGGCACCTGAGTAGAACCAGCTTCTACAAACGTCCGATCTCCTCTAGCGATCGCAATTAGCACACCTTCAGTGACAATTGGATCGGTGACCCCAGCAGCAACCTGAGCATCGATCAGAAAATTGCTAAAATCCTCAGATATGCTGATTAGTAAAGGATCGAGACTCCAGGTTTGATTGGGCAGATCAAAAACCGGATTCCCCGGTGGTTGGGAATCGAAGATAGCCAACCCAGTATTGGCTGTATCTGTAAGTGAAAACTCGAACGTAGTCGGATCGAAACGGGCAGATAAGTCTCCGATTTCGAATACCGGAGGAAGGTCAATCTTAGTGGTATCTACGTCAAAAAAGATGCTGCCACTTAACTCTGTTGAGCCACTGAAGGGAAGGAAGAAATCTGTCTCCTCATCATAGAGAAATTGAAAGCTATTGCCTAGAACGTTAGGATCCGAGCTGCGAGGAAGCACAGAAAAAGCAAAGGAGAAACCTGGCGCTGGTTCAGCTGTCTGCTCTATGGAGTCTATATTTACAGATAAGCCAATTGACTCTAGAACAGCGAGTCCATCGGGATCTAATGTAATGCTCTCCTTACCACCAGTCTCGTCATAGAGTATGGGTTGAGCTTGAGCAGGTAAAGGGGCGTATAGGGCAATGGTTGCTGTTAGACCCAATAGTAGGGAAATAGGATAATTACGCATAGTTGACTTTTCCAATAAAAGTTGCTTCTACAGATAATTAATCTTGAAGGTATTCTACTTCAGAAACTCCTGTTGCTTATCTTGTCTTATTGATTTGTTACATACTTCCTTGCTAGAGGAAATTTAAATTATTTCACTCAAGAGATAAAAAAAAACCTGATTTGAAATCTTCATCAGGTCTTTGATGTAATTAATTATACCCAAGCATCCTTTTCTTTTTGGTTCTCATTAGGCGCACCATAAATATTACAAATATTGCTAGCATCAAGCTAAAGATGAAACGATCACCCCAGTATTTCATAGCTAAAGCAGAAAGAATCGGACCTGCTGTACAGCCAGCACTGTATATAGCAGTAAACAGAGCCGTTCCAGAGGGTAATTTTTCTGTGGAAAGTTTAGATCCAATCAGTGCTCGTGATAAGGGAAAAATTGGACTCATGCTAGCGCCAGCAATAAAGGCAAACACTTTGGTAGCCATGATGTTATCGAGTAATGAAAGACCAAGCACAGACAGGACAACCATGCATACGCTACCTAAAAGAACCTTTGATTTGCTAAATCTATCGGCTAAATGGGTAACAGGAACAGTAGCAACCAAACCTCCAATAATAAACACACTAAATGTATAACCAATTTCCTCTACACCATAGTCATGGCGCAGTAGATATACTGGATAAAGAGAGACTAATGTAGCGACACTAAACCCGTAAGCAAAGGCTCCTTGAAGCGGCAGTTTAATCTTTTTGAAAACTGCTAGACGTGGCTGTTTAAAAGAGATGGATTTTTCGGGTAAACCAATTAAGACTACTGCTATGCCACTTAGCACCAACATGCTTCCCAAAGAAAAGGTAATCCTTGGAGAAACGTCATAAAATGCGGAACCAATCACTGGACCGATACCGAATCCTAGGCTAAAGCACAAAGCTTCTAAACCATTTACAATTGACCGATTACTGTCATTACAAAAGTAATTTAATGCGGTTTGTCCGGAGACTAAGTACAAGCACACAGCAAACCCCATGACAGTACGGATAATGAACCACAACGATAGGTTTGTTGTCAAGGGAAACAGGGGAGCGGCTAACCCCATCAGGGCAAAGCCAAGTATCATCGTACCGCGAAGTCCTATTCGGCGCAACATTTTGGCGACGATTGGCGTTCCTAAGGCGATGACCAGAAAATAGACTGTGGAATTCGCCCCGATCCAAACATCATCAATGCCATGTTGAGCCATCAGGGTTGAAACAAAAGGATTAAACAGCCCTAGGGAAAGCCCAGATAAGAAAGCGACAGCATACAAAGCTGGTAATCCCGTCGCAAAGGGAGAGTTGGATGTGGTTGAAGGAAATCTCTGCATTGTCTTTGTCAAGCTATGGATTATTCAATGATTTCTGTCAAGGTGTACTATGTTGGCTTGCACACGCAGAAGTCAGAAGTCAGAAGTCAGAAGTCAGAAGTCAGAAGTCAGAAGTTAAACTCTTGCGCTTACTTAGGTTTGAGACTTTTGTCATGTCTCTTGGTGCGCATTCACGCTTGTCGGGAAACCCGACCGGGGTCGCACCGCTCCTAACTGCCCTGGCGACTGCTATAAGTAGTAATAGGTTGCACAGGCATAAACAGTACTTTCGATTTCTTCTCCCCAGGACTTAGGCAGTAACTCTACCTGTAGGGTGTGTTATTAACGCACCGCTGTTTTGGGGGGCTGGGGGGGATCTGCCATCTCCCCCCTTGTTAAGGGGGGCTGGGGGGGATCTTCAATTAGCTGAGGTGATCAGCCTGTGCAGTATATTTACTTGTCTGGGTTAAGTCTTTCCTTTACGCCTAGTGTCGGTTTTTGTAACAATCCTTTACAAACAATCCATACCATTGGGAAAACCCTTTGATTAATCTCGCTGGTATAGCGCAAGGCAAAAGGCAAGAGGCAAAAGGCAAGAGGCAAAAGTTCATGTCCATTAGCTTTTGCTGCTTCTATCAATGTCCTAACTTTAATGCGTAGTGCTATACGTGGGGAAAAGGTATAACGCTGGGTGCCCAGGCGCAGAGCCCGGGCACCATAAATATTGTTTATTATGGGTATTCAACCGGACTTGATATCATACCCTGGTGGCATCGAGATTCAATGCTTCGGTGTTGATTCGAGCAATCATGTCATTGATCAGCCCTAAGTATCCCTGACCCAATTGGCGGATAGTTCCGGCATTATGGAAATTGCGAGAATATTCGATGCCTACGTGGACAGTGCCATCAACGATAGAGAAGAAAAACTCTAGCAACGTAGTTCGTTTCTGTCCTGGAGGGGATAAACGGCGATCGCGTTCTTCCTGAATGAACTCAAACCCCTCGAAAGCGGGAACCGATCGATTTCCTAGATAATTTGCGCGTACTGGAGTCAAATTAGCATCAGGATACATGTAACTCGGTAATTGGTCAGATACCCAATCAAACGTGACACCATTCATGGGCAATCCATTAAATTGGTCTTTGATGTGCTTGATGGTTTGCTGCCATGGCTGGTTTTGCTCCACCTCAATTCCCAGTGGGAAATTCACCGCGAAGTTACCGATACTTTCCCAAAACATTTGGTTATTACCCAAATCCCTGCCGTGGCTACGATGACTGACTACCACCCAAGATTTGTGAGACCAACGAGCCATTAGTTGATACAACGGAGCGAGTAATAGGGTATAGACATTGCACCCGTAATGCTGTTTGGCTTCCCGTAACAGTGTCTGAGTCTGGCTTGTGGTTAGGGTAAAGTGTTCACTCTTGGCAGAGTCTTCCAGATTCAGTCCGAGACCATAGTCCAAGGGAATCCCGAAGGTATAGTCTTCTGAGGGAAACTGAGATTTCCAATACTCAACATGCCTCGGCTTAGCTCCCCGTTTGTCTTCCGCTAACAGCAAATCGATGTAATCTGTATAAGAACGCGGGGAAGGGTTCTCAAAGCTGACGTTACCACCTGCCAACATCTGGTTATAGACAGACCAGAATTCTTTGAATAGCACAGGACCACTGAACATATCTGCGATCATATGGTGAATAATGGTGGTGATGTCGTAGCAGGATTCATTAACCTTGACCACTATGTTTGCCAATAGGGGAAACTCATCGATCTGCAAGGTTTGACTGATTTGCTTGATCTTACTCCTGATATAGTGCTCGCGCTGTGCTTCTGTGAGCTGACTGCCATCATAGAACACTAACGTCGGTGGCTGTGGCGGATTCATTACTTGCTGTTGCCATTGTCCATGGTTTTGGACAAACACAGTAGCCAGACCAGGATGACGTGTCACCATTACCTTGAAGGCTTCGTTGAAAATATCCAGATTCAAGGGTTGGTGATATCGAAAACGGGTGTATCCTGTCCACTGGTAAGGAGGCTCAAAGTATGTTACCAACCAATTCTGAGCCGGTCCGAGGGGTAAGTATTGATTAAAGTTCTCGGTCTTATCGGTCTTATCGGTTCTATCAGTATTATCAGTCTTATTGGTCTTATTGGTCTGTTGCAGTTGTGGTTGTGGTTGCGATCGCACTTGTGGTTGTGGTTGTGATCGCACTTGTGGTTGCGGTTGCGATCGCACTTGTGGTTGTGGTTGCGGTTGCGATCGCACTTGTGGTTGCGGTTGCGATCGCACTTGTGCTTGTGGACGATTACCTTTGATCAAAGCCTGTAACGCTTTGCGATCCAACTTACCATTATGATTCTTGGGCAAGCTAGGTAGCCATTGAATCCGTTGAGGAATCATATAATGGGGCAATTTTTGGGAAAGATGTTGCTTAATTTGAGGATTATCTACTTTGTTTCCAGACAACCAAGCGACTAGCCGTTTCCGTCCAGCTCCAAAATCAATTGCCAAAACAGCAGCTTCACGCACCTCTGGATGAGTATTTAGTACACTCTCGATTTCTCCAAGTTCTACCCGAAAACCGCGAATCTTAACTTGGTTGTCCATCCGTCCATGGTATTCAATAGTACCGTTTGGCAATTCCTTGGCCAGATCACCGGTCAGATAGAGAGTCTCTCCTGGAATTTCAGGGAAGGGATTGGGGCGGAAGGCTTTGGCCGTGCGATCGCTATCTTTTAGGTAACCTTTAGCCAGTTGTACTCCACCAATCCACAATGCCCCTAGCTCACCAGGAGCCACAGGCTGCATTTGGTCATCGAGGATTCTCAGGTAAACATTATCGATAGCTTTCCCAATCGGAATAGTTTCTTTAGGACGCTCAGTAATGATATGGGCGGTGACATCAATGGATGCTTCTGTTGGACCGTACAGATTAGCCAGTCCAGTATCCATACCGTACTTATCAATCCAATTTTGGATGAAGGATAAAGGTAAGGCTTCACCACTAAAGATTAACCAGCGCAGGTCAGGAAATGTCCAGGATTCTTTTTCCAAGGCACTGGTAAACTCCCCAAACAAGGAAGGGACGAAGTGCATGATAGTAATGCCAATGTCCTTCATCCACTGGGCGAATTCCCAGGGATTGAGGACGATTTCCCGTTCTACAGGACAAATCGTCGCTCCTTCCATTAATGTCCAGAACAGTTCCCAGACTGATATATCGAAACAGAACGAGGTTTTCTGGGCTACTCGGTCTCCAGGTGTTAGCTGGAACGCCTTTTGCATCCACTCTAGGCGGTTCATATAACCCCGATGGTTCAGCATTACTCCTTTGGGACGACCGGTAGAACCAGATGTATATAGAACCGTCATCAAGTCATCGGGGTCATTGATGCTGGAAAGATCCTGATCAGAGCATCTAGACCAAGTGTTTCGATTGACTTGGGTTAAGTGGTTGACTTCACTCAGAGGTTCCCCTTCGTCTAAGAACATCAAAGTTTGCAAGGGTAAGGTTTGATCTAGGGATTCTAGGATTTTCTCAGTGACCTGATGTTCAGTGACCAAGGTGCTAATTTCTGCATGGTCAAGAATGTAGCGAATCCGTTCTGCTGGATAAGAGGGGTCTAAGGGAACATAAGCTCCCCCAGCTTTGACGATACCTAAAATTCCGATTAGCATCATAGGACCACGCTCGGTCATGATGCCCACTAATGTATTGCGGTTTACTCCTTGAGACCGTAAGTAATTAGCAACTTGATTGGAAAGATGATGTAATTGTGCGTAAGTTAGTTTAGTTTCTTTGTGCAGAACAGCGATTGCATCGGGGGTTTGTTGGGTTTGTTCTAGAATTTTAAGGTAGGGAATTTCGGTGATTTTATTCATTGTATTTCCTGGTAAATTTTTGTTTTTTTTATTTGAAACCCAGAGTTTAAAATAATTTAACTGTTATACCGCTGGGAGAATTGAATAGGGAATAGGGAATAAGGAACAGGGAATTAAAAAGCTGTATTGATGCAGTTGCTCATGGATTTTCCCTTCTAATACCGCGATGTATAGCTTTTAAAATAAACCTTTAATTTAAAAACACAATTACGCCCATTTATATAGATATTTATTAATTAATATATTTTTTGGGCTTTTTTATAACCTCTGTAACGCGTGCGCTTTAAACCTTTAAATTACCCTAAATTAACGCCTAAGCTAACAATCAACAATTAACCCATAATATTTAACTGTTGATTGTTGATTTAACTTATTTTTTTTACTTTTTCAGTTGCTTGACGAGTTCTAAAGCTGAAGAAATTCCACTTTCATGAAATCCATAAGAATCAATGCCTCGTTTTTTGATATGAAAATAAGTCCCTGAGAAATAAACAGGTCCTGTTTCATTCAGTTTGTAGATTTGCTTTTGAGCTTCCAGGGTATTCATGTCATATTCAGGATGCCTGTATTTGATAATCTTGATAATTTTGCTTTCGTCTAGTGCTATTGGAGGAGTATCCAGGGAGACAAAGTAATCCTTTTCGGCAATAAAATTATGCACCATATTAGAGTAGTATGTGACAAAGGTATGAAGTTTACTGTCTTTCGTAACTTGCCCATAGTTCCATGATTGCCATGTGCCTTTATCTGGGTGCATAATTACTGGATCAGTATGCAAGGTTACGTCGGTTTCATGGTATTTAAAGCACCCGAGTAATTTTTGTTCCAATTCTGTTGGGCTTTCCAACAGCCTTAGTGCTTGGTCAGCATGAGTAGCGATAATAACTTTGTCAAATACCTCTTCTCCCTCTGCTGTCTTAACAATGGCTTTGTTTTGATCCCGTTTAACAGAAATAACTTTTTGTTCTGTGCGAATCGGTCGTTTCAGAGAAGAAGCTACTTTTTCAACATATCGTGTACTCCCTCCGGTAACGGTTTCCCATTCTACCGATTGACCACCCAAGCCCCCTTGGTCATGAGTCATGAAAAAACTAATAAAGGTAGAAGCGGGAAACTCCATCAATGACTCGGTAGGAATTGACCATACAGCTGACCCCATCAACATCACAAAGTTGTCTTGAAACTCTTGGCTGTAATTATTCTTTTCTAGATACTCCTTCATCGAGACACGAGTTTTGCCCTCCCAAAAGTCGGACCGACATTGCTTGAAAAATCGCTTGGCTTCCTGATGAATTTCTACCAAATTAGTAGAAAACTTTTTTTCAAAGTCTGCTTGACTGAGTTCGAGGTCATTAGAATTAAATTGTAAGTCCGAGTCGAGATTATAGAAATTAAATCCTCCCACATGCTTTTGAGTTTTAACACCCAAGTCTTCAAAGAATTTTGTTAAGCCGGGATAATTGGGCTTATTAAAGACAACAAATGCGGTATCAATCGAGATTGATCTATCTCCCTCTCCCAGGTCAATGGTATTAGCATGACCTCCAACTCGATGACTTTTTTCATAAACATCAACCTCGTAGTCATCTTGAAGATAATAAGCGGCTGGTGTACCAGAAATTCCCGAACCGATAATTGCTAACCTCTCCATAACTCCTCCAATTTCTAGTGAATAGTGAACAGTGAACAGTGAAAAATAAACCTTAAACTCTAAACCTTAAACTCTAAACCTTAAACCTTAAACCTGTAACCTTTAACCTTTAACCTTTAACCTTTAAAAGATTGGCTCAGGGTGGATGCCATTTCTTGCACACTCCGACAGCTGAGTAAGCCTTGACGATCGACTTTACCGTAGAGCTTTTCTAGGTGGGTAACAATCCGAATTCGTTCTAGGGAATCTACTCCTAAGTCAGCTTCTAGGTCTAGATCCATCTCATCAGCGGAGATGGGATAGTGACAGATTTCTTCTGTTACTTGTCGCAGGGTTGACTCGATAGCGGTATTTGTTGGTAATGGCTGCTGAGATTTGGATGGCTGCTCAGGTTGAATTGTCAGTGAGACTAATTCCTCTATCTGAGCAATGTATTCCGTCATTAAGTTATCAATCTCGGACAGTTCAAAAAAGTTGTAGTCGTAACTAGCAAACATATGCAGACGGCCATCGAATACCTCTTGTAAGATATCCACAGTTCCAGGAGCATTTATGCCACCCGCTTGATAATCTGTTACATTAACAGAACCGTACTGAGTTTTAATATGGGTGTGTCCTGTGTAGGGGAAATAGAGATTGGATTTCAACGCACTCCGAAACATAGGTAAAGTATGTTCAGGAATTTCGCCGTTTTCCAGAGCAATATTTTCTTTGAAGATCATGCCCATCTGGCGAGTCTGGGCGCGGTCAATACCACTGGCTATGCCATTTTGGATGACTTGATGAATCCGGTTTAATAGAGCTTGCCAGTCTTCATCGGGCTGAGGCGGAGCAAAGCTAAGGGCTAAATTCTGGGCAAAGCTGCTGACGACATTAGATGCATCTACCTCAGGATAGACTCTGCCACTGGTGGGAATTTGAATAATCGGGGATTTGGTAGCGTCAAAATTGTTATTTGTGCTGTTATTTGTGGTTGTGACCCTAAGGTCATGGGAGTCTAGCTTAACAACTGCTCGCAGAAATGCTCCTAGTAGTAAGGAATTCACGGGCAATCGCCATTCAGCAGTTTTGGCAATTAGTTTATCTGTGGTCTCCTGGGTCAGGCAATATTTGTGGCTGTAGAATTGGGAATTCTGGTAGTCAACAGGTTTACCTTTAGGATTCCAAATATACGACTCTTTACCTTGGCTAGCAGTATACTCAGCAAGTGCTTGGTCTTCCTCTGGATCCTGCCAAGCATTCATGGCTGCTACCACTTCAGCGTAATCCTTGAGGGTGGTGGCTGGTGGGAGTATGGGCTCTTCACCACAACTACGGGCGCGATAAATTTCCATAAATTCCCGTAGAATGACATGATTACTCAGACCATCCGAGATCACGTGTTCGATGCCTAAAAAGAGCTGATAAACAGAGTCTTCAAGACGTATGACAGAAAATTGATGGAGTGGCCATTGAGTCAAAGACCATTCGTAATTTAGCCAATCATCTACTTCTTCTGCTACTGCTTCTTCTTTGGCTTCATTGTCTAAATGCCGGATGTCGATAAACAGGATTTCTGGGGGAGTGGGATTGTCAATAATTTCTAGCTGGTAGTCTTTGAAGCTAGTGGCACCAGAAGGGACATGGAAATGCGATCGCAACATCGGATGCCTTGCCAATAGGTCTTTCCAGCTAGCCCAGGCAATGTCTAGGTCAAAATCTCCCTCTAATCGTAAGCTGGAGAAGAGGCTGTTGGAATTAACAACCCAGTAACCTAGCAGGTGAAAGTATTGACCATGGAGTAATTCGATACTGTCACTACTGTCACTACTGTCACTACTGTCACTACTGTCACTATTTTGTTCTAGGTTTTCTGCTGGCGTCAAAGCCATCTCTGGTTCAGTAACCGTAGCGTTTTCCTGATAGTTTTTATGATAGTTTTTATGATAGTTTTCCTGATAGTTTTCTTTGCTTTCCCCACTGGCTAAAGTGTCTTCCCCAAGGGTGTTTTCCTGATCAGAGTTAGACGCTGTTACGGTAACAGAAACTTGCCATTGTTCTAATACCTGAATAATCTCTCTGAGGGTTTGCAACTGCATTAAATCCCGCAAGGAAAACTCGCTACTAAATGCTGCTTTTTGCTCTTGTGGAATCAGTTTTACCAAGCCATTCATCAGTTGGGTAATCATGATCGAATCTAAGCCCAACTCACCCTCTAAGGACATATCCAGACCTAACTGGTTTTGAGCAATGCCAGTTGTCTTAGCCACTAGCCCTAGGATCCGCTGTTCTAGAGTGAGCTCAGCCACAGATAGTGCTTCGTTCTGAGTGCTTCGTCCTGAGTGGGGAAATTCTGGGGTATGGCTTTGAGGGATTGGACGTGGCTGGTGGTAGTCCCCTGGTTCTAGGGTTTGAGTTTCAAACCAGAAGCGTTCCCGCTGGAAGGGATAGGTAGGTAGAGGCACCAGGCGGCGTTGATAGTCTCGCTCAAAGCCAGACCAATCTACTGCTACTCCTTGCACTGATAACTGAGCCAGACTCTCTAGTAACTGTTGCCAATCCGACTGTCCTCGACGTAGGGAAGGCAGCCAAACTCCAACTCCCACTGGCAAACATTGTTGTGCAATCTCTAGGAGTGCTAAATCCGGACCAATTTCTACAAATAACTCATAACCCTGTGCTTGCAATGTTTCCATTGCACTCTCAAATGTTACTGACTGCTGCTCCTGACCAGACCCATCGGTAGGGCTAGTCATGTCAGTTTGCCCTACCAGGGAGCCAGTTACACTTAATTTCAGACCATCTTCTAGGGTATAAGCCCCTTTTATACAAGCTGCTACGTATTCTCCAACACCTTGGCCTAGAACCACATCTGGCTCAATTCCCCAAGAGCGCCATAATTCACAGAGGGCATACTCTATAGCAAACAGGGCTGCTTGAGTGTAGGGGCTTTGATCTACGAGGCTGCTGTGGTTAGTGGTTCCTGTTCCTTGGGGATAAAGGATGTCCACCAGGGGTTTTTCTAAATAAGGTTGTAGGATTTCGGCACAGCGGTCTAGGGCTTGGCGGAAAGTGGGGGCTTGTTGGTAGAGTTGATGTGCCATACCCACATACTCAGAGCCTTGACCAGTGAACAAGAAGGCTATTTTGGGTTGGCTGTTTTTAACCTTAGCCGTGAATACTCCTGGTGAGGTAATACCCGCCTGGAAAGCTGCTAAGTGTTGGCAAAGTTGGTCTTTGGAGTTAGCTACTACAGCTAGACGATGGTCAAAACCGGCTCTGGTAGTGTTGGCCGTGAAGCAAACATCTGTTAAAGGTACTTCAGGATTAGTAGCTAGGTACGTCTCAAAGCGATTAGCCAACTGTTGCAATGCTTGTTCAGTTTTGGCGGAGAGGTTAAGGAGGTGCTGTGATCGTTCTACATCCACCTGCACTGGCTCAGGAATTGTTGCTTCTTCCACCACGATATGAGCATTAGTTCCACTGACACCAAACCCACTCAATCCAGCGATACGTGATTCATTTAGGGTTGAGTGCCAAGGAGTGAGTTCAGTAGGAACCTGAATCGGAAGTTTGTCCCAAGGTATATGAGGATTGGGGTTTTTCAGATGCAGATGGGGTGGTATTTGTTGATGTTGTAGCGCCAATACTAATTTAATTAGTCCTGCTACACCAGCAGCTGACTCCAAGTGACCAAGATTAGTCTTAGCTGAACCAATGATTAAAGGTTGGTCTTTAGTACGCTCTTGGCATAATACTGCTGCTAGGGATTCAACCTCGATTGGGTCTCCTAACGATGTACCGGTACCGTGGGCTTCTACATAGCTAACTTGCTCTGGCTTAACTCCACCATTAGCCAACGCTTTGCGAATCACTGCTTGCTGGGCGGGACCATTAGGAACTGTCAGACCACTACTCGGTCCATCTTGGTTAACTGCTGTACCCCGAATTAGGGCTAAAATATTATCCCTGTCAGCGATCGCATCACTGAGGCGCTTGAGTACCACCATCCCGCACCCCTCTCCTCTGGCAAAACCATCTGCCGCTGCATCAAAGGTTTTGCAACGACCATCCCGGGCTAGCATTCTGGCTCTAGAGGTGGCAATCGTACCATCTGGGGACAGGATTAGATTCACCCCACCAGCAAGGGCAAGATCACAGTCTCGGTTGCGTAGACTTTGGCAGGCTAGATGGACGGTGACTAAGGAGGAAGAACAGGCTGTATCTACTGCCATACTGGGTCCTTGTAACCCTAAAGTATAGGACAAGCGTCCAGCTACAGCGTTAAGACAATTACCTGTGGCAGTGTAGGCATCGATAATAGTTTGATCCCCTAACCGGGTCTGGAGTTGCAAATAATCATTGGTAGTAATGCCGACAAAGACACCAGTTTGGCTATTCCGCAGTTGCTCTGGTGACTGACAAGCTTGTTCGATTGCTGCCCAACTTACTTCTAAAAGCAGCCGATGTTGAGGATCCATGCTTATGGCTTCTCGGGGTGTAATACCAAAGAACTTGGCATCAAATTGGTCTACCTGATCGATAAAGCCAGCATTGCGGACATACATTTTACCAGGGGCATCAGGGTCCGGGTCGTAGTATTGCTCGATGTCCCATCTATCTTTAGGCACCTCAGTGATGGCATCGACTCCATCATGGAGCAAAGACCAGTATTTATCAGGATTGTCAGCACCACCGGGAAATCGACAACCCATACCAATGATGGCAAGTGGTTCTGTCTTAGAACGCTCGATCGCTTCAAGCTTGGAGCGCATTTTCCTAACGGCTAGCAGTGCATTTTTCAAGCGAGAGCTATGGTCTATGGGTTCTGAAGTTTTATTCATTGCAACAATTTCCCAGTGGTATTCATAATTGGGGCAAGGGAATTTAAACTGCACAGCAATTAGATTGCTTTCCCCAAAATTTGTCAAAAATTCTATTTAGGTCTTTGATTACTTGTCAGGCTTGCCTTTGGAATTTACGCAAAATTATTGAAATTGATCTATACCGCTGGGAATCGGGAATCGGGAATCGGGAATCGGGAATCGGAAAACAGAGGGAGATGTGGGGAGATGGGGAGATTGGGGAGATGGGGAGATGGGGAGATGGGGAGATGTAGGGAGATGGGGAGATGTGGGGAGATGGGGAGATGGGGAGTCAGATTAGCAACTGGTGTGGTTTCCAATTAGCAACTTTGCTAAAGACAAGGTTTTAGCAATTATTCTTGAATAATACATAGTATAGCGATAAACTTTCAGCAAATGGTCTGAAAGTTTATCGCTGAAAGTTGATTGCTGCTAAACATTCAGCAGTCAGCCTTTAGCTGTTTGCGTAACAGCTTAAGCTGTTCGCGTAGCGTGGCCAAAGGCCTTTAGCTGATAGCTGATAGCTGATAGCAATTGCTATCACTTACTAATTGAAGACTAGAGTTACTAATTCTTCATCTAGTAATGAAGCCAAATCCTCTTCAGATAATTCTTCTAGCTCTTCTGTAGCTGCAGACGATTGGTCATGATCACTGTGACTTAAGCCAAGAGAGTCATCTGCTCGGTCTAAGCATAGAACATCCTGAGCCAGATAATTAGCAAGAGCGTTGATATTCGGATAGTTAAATGCCAATGTTGAACTCAAGGTTTGTCCCAAGCTACCTTCTAAGCGGCTCTTCAGCTCCACAGCCATCAAAGAGTCCATGCCTAATTCGGCAAATCCCTGTTGACCTTTGATGGGATGGGATTGATCCAAACGTAACACCTGGGTAACTTCTTTTTGAAGATAAGCTACTAACAGGTCTTGACGTTTCTGACCAGGGGCATTTGCTAATTGCTTTAGAAAATCAGGACGCTGTGCTGGAGTTGACTCTTTGTGATCTATCTGTGAGTCTTGGATCTGTGAGTTTACTCCCATGTTTGCCATCAGCGATCGTTGTCCTTTGACCTCATAAAGTGGTTTGAAGACATCCCAGTTGACCTTAGCACCGATTACTTGAGGGCTGTTTGACCCGATCAGGGATGGCAAAATGGATATGGCTTCTTCTGGTTGCCATGGGTCTACTCCTATACGCTTCAATAAGGTCTTGACCTCTTCAGATGCCATGCCACCTTCAGCCCACGGTCCCCAATTGATGCTCAAAGCGGGTAATCCTAGGGCTTGACGGTGATGTGCGATCGCATCCAGGAAAGCATTAGCAGCGGCGTAATCGGCTTGTCCCTTGGAGCCCCACACAGAGGCAATCGAGGAGAAGCAGACGAAAAAGTCTAGGTTGATCTCTTGGGTAAGTTGATGCAGTAGCCATGCCCCCATGACTTTAGGTTTCAGGGTAGCCTGAAGTACATTCAACTCCATCCCTTGCATTTCGTGATAATTTTCAATCCCGGCGGCATGGATAACACCTTTGAGGGGAATCTGAGTGTTACGCAAGTGTTCAAATACCTCAGACATCTGACCCTGATCACTGACATCAGCTTGAGCCACAATCACCTTGGCTCCCATGGCTTTGATAGCTTTAACAGCCTTGATCCGTTTCCAAGACTCACTGTCTTCGGGTAAGCTTGCCCACTGCTCTGATGGCGGAAGTCCTCGGCGTCCTAATAGCACAAGGGTTTTTGCCCCTTGTTCAGCCATCCACTGGGCAACCCGGAGTCCCAAACTGCCCAAGCCACCAGTAATCAGGTAGATACCATCAGCCTCCACAGGTAAGGATTCGGTTTGAGTGGGTTTGCTAGATACCAAGCGAGCAACATAGCGTTGTCCGTTGCGGAAGGCTACATGGTCTTCCCCGTCTGGCTGCCAAATTTCTGGGAACAGAGCCATGGCCTGTTGGGTAGCACCCTTATCACCAGAATTACCAGATCTAGATGGGTCTAAATCTAGTAGTCCTCCCCAAATTTCAGAGTGTTCCAGGGCAATCACTCGTCCCATGCCCCACAAAGAGGCTTGAGCCAGTGCTACTGGAGCAGGGTTGGTTTCCACTGCTTGGGTGCCAGAGGTTACTAACCACAATTTCGGTAAGGTTGCACTGCCAGTATTGACCAGTGTCTGAACTAGTGACTGAACTAGGTGCAGTACGCTGCCACAACCCAAAACGTGAGACGCTTCGAGAGATGATGGTGTGAGTGCTTCAGACTGTTCAGCCTCTAGACTCCACAGATGAATTACTCCATGACAGGGCAATGGATTATTTCCAAGAGTTTCCTGGAACAACCGCTGGAAATGATTGGGATCAGCGGGGTTGATGGTGCCAATTCCTCCTGGTAGGCTTTGGTAAGCTTCACCTGGATAAATCAGGCAACAACTGTGACCATGCGATCGCAAATTTTCTGCTAATGCCTGTCCTACGCCACCGTAATCTGCAAAGATCAGCCATTGACCAGGCTCAGTTGCTTTAGTTTCTGCTTCCTGGGTACGCTCTTGAGTTTGCCACTTAACCTCGTACAGGGCATCCCTCAGGTACTCTGAATTAACCTGCTGTTGGTATTGCTCTAGCAACAGTTTCAGTAGCTGATGTTTCTCGGTGGAAAGATTAACAAGACGTTGGGAAATATTAGCTACATCCTGACTCTCGACCATTGATTTGGCTTGCTCTGCACTTAGTGCCTCTAACCAATCCAACGGGGTAGTCTGTGGGGTGTGGACAGGGGGATTTGCACCATTTTGTGATATTTGTGGTATAATATCCTTCGATTTTGGTGCCACTGTCTCAATCCAATAGCGAGTGCGCTGGAAGGGATAGGTAGGCAGAGGTACGATGTGGCGTTGATAGTCTTGGTCAAAGCCAGACCAATCTACTTTAACCCCTTGCACGGACAAGGAAGCCAAACTCTGGAGCAACTGTTGCCAATCGGACTGTCCTCGACGTAGGGAAGGTAACCAAACTCCAGTTTCTGGTGGCAAGCACTGTCGTCCCATACCCAGCATTACTGGATGAGGTCCAATTTCTACAAACACCTCGTAGCCCTGTGCTTGTAAGGTTTCCATCGCAACGGCAAATTTAACTGACTGCCGCACCTGACGACGCCAATAACCAGGGCTAGTCACCTCACCTGCTTCTACTCGTTTACCAGTCACACTGGAAATCATTTCAATTTGGGGCTCGGAGGTGTTAATCTGAGCTGCGTGTTGCTCAAAGGCATCCAGCATGGGCTCTACTAAGGGAGAATGGAAAGCATGGGAAACCTTCAAGGGTCGGACGTCAACACCCTTGGTTTGTAGTTCAGTCACCACGGCTTGTACCCCTGATGCTACCCCTGAGATGACTATGTTTTCAGGCCCGTTAATGGATGCGATCGCAACTTGGTCAGCGTAGGGAGCAATAGCTGCTTTCACTTCTGCTTCCGGTGCTAACACTGCAGCCATTTCTCCTCCTGGGGGCAAGGCTTGCATCAGTCGGGCACGCTCAGCAATTAACTTTAAGCCATCTTCCAGGTTATATACCCCTGCTACACAAGCAGCTACATATTCCCCAACACTGTGACCAATAACACCATCTGGCTGAATGCCCCAGGAACGCCATAACTCATACAGGGCATATTCTAAAGCAAACAGTGCGGGTTGGGTACTGTTTCTGTATTGTGATTTAGGACTTCAGGTAAGGCTTG
>NZ_JAAHHS010000130.1 GCF_010692395.1 Moorena sp. SIO3H5 | reverse complement strand
CGCAATGTTGGGAATTAGTTGATAAGTTAATGCGTTTAAGTCGTCATAAGCTCGATAATTATTTACGAGGTATGAGAGCTATGAAGCTTATACAGTCTACTTTTTAGCTCTCATGTCGCCCCCCCAGATTTATGGGAAAAAGTTATATGTCAGAAAAAAAAATGGGATTGCTACCTGTCAAAGGTTGTGACAATTCTAATCGTAGTGGTGATGTGATTTTTGTACATGGACTAGGAGATCATCCGATAAAAGCTTGGTATCCTAACCCACAACAGATAGAAAATGAAGTGGATACAGATAAATTTTGGCAGGAAAAGTTACCTAATCTTAATTTTTGGCTAAATTGGCTTGGAGAATATAGATCAGATATTGGTATTTGGTCTTACGGTTATGAAACAATGCCTTTTAAGGAAGGCACTCCTTTCTCAAAAGTCCCCAAAATAGGAAAGCAAATACCAACAGGTAAAGCTTCTCCCATCCTAGATCAAGCTAGCGAACTCATCGAACTTTTGCAGCAGAAAGATATTCTTACACGACCTCGAATTTTTGTAACTCATAGCTTAGGAGGCTTGATTGTTAAAGAGACACTTTATTCTGCTTACGATGATCTTAACAGTAACGATAAAATGCGTGAGATTATTGGGCAGACTAAAGGAGTTGTTTTTTTAGGAACTCCTCATCAGGGTTCAGATTTTGCGAATTTCACGGAACTATTGGCTCAGACTGTAAAAGCTTTCCATCTTCTTGAAGAAAATGTCATTCTTAATGAGCTTCGCTCAGATAATACTAACACTCAGTTATATAAAATGGGGAAATGGTATAGCGGTAATGCTAAAGCTTTATCAATTGAAACAAAGGCATTTTATGAAACGGAAGATACGGCAATTCCCGCAATAGGAAAACGCTTAGTCGTAGATCGTTTCAGTAGCGATCCAAATATTCAAGGAACTAGACCCACTGCTGCAAATGGAGCCGATCATTTTAGCGTTGCTAAACCTAAAAATGAAAATAGTATTGTATATATTGGGGTTAAAGAATTCATTGATGAGTATTTACCCCCTCAAAATTTAACCCCAAAAGCTTTCCCTAATTCAATTGCTTTCAAAGAAGAAGAAGGTTTTTTTTTGAGGAATTAGCGAAGATTCCTTCTCCCAGCTATCTTGAACTTTTAGGTCGTGAGAAAGAAATCGAGGAGATTAAAAATGCTCTGAGTGATTCCCAAAGCAAACGCATAGTTGGAATTACTGGTCTTGGAGGGAATGGCAAAACTTCTATTGCTATTGAAGTCGCAAGATCCTTTCGAGAAATAGGTTTTCAAAACGTTGTATGGCAAACAGCCTCAACTAAACATAGATCTACCCCTATGACTTTCGAGACAGTCCTTGATGACATTGCCAAGCAGTTAGGAAAACCAGAGTTTCTTAGTCTTCAAGGTGAGGAGTTAGAAAGAAAAACACGTGAGCGACTATCTCATACACCAGTTCTTCTGGTTTTAGATAATATGGAGACTTCAGGAGATTCTCAAAATGAGATTTGTGCAAGGCTTTCGCCAATTCTGGGTAACAGTAAAGTTCTGCTAACAAGTCGGCATCATTTTGAAACTTTAGAGGTTGATATTTTTGATTATTATCTACAAGGTTTGAGAGAAGAAGCATCACTTAAGTTAATGGAGCAAACTGCTGAAGAAAGAAAAATATCTAATTTTAATCCTAACGATTGCGAATCACTACTCCAACTTGCTGGTAATAATATAACGGGTTATTTGCCTCTAGCTTTGAAGTTAATAACAGGTCAGCTCAAACTCAAAAGTCCATTAGAAATTACAAAAAGCTTAGGCAATGTACGTTTAACGGAGGATGACGCAGACACTAAGAATATCAGCATATTTAAAAAATTTTGGGGGCAGATATTTTTCCGATCTTTTCAAATGCTTTCCAGTTCTGAATTTGAGCTAATGGCAATTTTAGCTGCATTAAAAGAACAAGAAGGAACTACACAAAATGTACTTCGTAAAATGACTAAAGAAAGATTACCAGAGGAAAAATTGAAAGAGGCTATCAATAATAATTGGCGTTATTGTCTGTTAGAAAGGGAAGAGTATGGAAACCACCGCTATTTTTTACATATTTTAACTAGTCAATTTTTTAGTAGAATTTTAGCCTACGCTGGGAGGATGAATCGATGATAGAAAATTCTGAAACAGATCTATTACAAGACCTGCAAAATGAGGAGAATTTCGAGCTAGCAGGAAAGCTGTGGACTGATCTATTGACTGAGGAGGAAAAAGAATCAATTGACCGTGAACTTGAAGAAACATTTACCCCTGAAGAGTTAGAGGAAATTCAGGAAACACTTAAGAAGTTATTTAGAGACTATTATGAATTTGCTAGACCAACAATTATTAAGACATATAATGAACTTTCTAATGAAAATAATAGCCATCTTGATCCTAAGTTTTATAAAAATTTGGCCGAACCTTGTGCTGAAAGCCAGCAAGATTTAGAAAGTAAAGCTCTACACTTCTTCCAAACTGAGTTAAATAATATTAAATTGGCTATTAGTTATGCTCAAGAAGAACAGCAATGGGAACGAGTGATCGAGATTAGTGAAAGTCTGGTAAGATTTCTGAGACTGCGGACTTATTGGGAAGATTTAGAAAAAATACAAAAAGATGCACTTTCTGCTGCTCAACAAGCAGGAAAGCGTTTAATAGAAGCTCATTTACTTGAACAGTTTGCTGAAGTACAACGTTTACTAGGAAATGCCAAGAATGGGATAGATAAATGTGAGGAAAGCAGGCGTATTTTTCAAGAATTAAACGATGAATATGGTGAAGCTAAAGCTTTATATACTTTAGGGTATCTGAATCGTTCATTAGGAAATTGGGACAAGTCTGCTGAAGCCTTTGAGGATTCATTGAAACTATTGATAAATCTAGAGAAAAATCAGAATACTGATGTAGACGAAGAACTAGCAGAAGCACTTGACGGTTTGGGTCAGATTTACACTAGACAAGGAAGATTAGAGATTGCTAAAGAAATTTTACTAAAGAGCCTCAATCTCAATAATAAACTTAACAATCAATTTTTAATTAGTAAAACAACAAATAATTTGGGCAAGGTTTACATCGAGCTTTATAACATTCAAAATCAATTAAATTTTTTAGAAGAAGCAAAAAGGCTATTTGAAAAAAGTTTGGAAATAGGGCGAGAACAGAATAATCGTCAAGGACAAGGTGTTTCACTCAATGAGCTAGGTAAAGTTCACCGTTTAATGGGAAATTACAACAAGGCACTAGAATATTATAATGAAAGTTTAAAAGTCAAGAAGCAAGTATCTGCTACTGGAGGTGGTGCTTCTGATAAAAATGGTGAAGGACTTACATACATGGAAATTGGCTTTTTATATGAAAATCAAGGAGAAAAAGAAAAAGCCAAAAACACTTTTCAAAAAGCTCTCGAACACTTGAATTTTTACTCTCCTCATCATAAGAATGTGTCTCAAATACTTGATAATAAATATTCTTAATTATTGGGCTTGCAGACACGCCCTAAGCATCTAAGTGGAAAATTTCACAGACCTGTTCAACAATTTTATTAGCTACTAGTCTATAGTTATGAGAATGTGGCATTGGCGGTTGAACAGCACGCAGGAAGCCACCACTAGCTTCTGCAATTGCTAAATTATAAATTCTCCCATCATCTTCAACTTTAAGTGTTTCTGTGTGAGTTGCAAAAAAAGTAATCATTCCTTCAGGGTTAATACATTCTTCAATAAGATGAAGACAAGCACTACCATGTACAAGTGCAATATTAGGTAATCCTGTTTCTTTTGACCATTGATTTAGTGCATGGAAAAAGCCAACTTGCTGATCTAAATTATTGTTCCAATCAATATTTAATGAAGTAGGAAGAGGAAATAAATGATATTGTTTGCTCAGAGCTAAAACTGTTCTATGAATTTCATCAAGTGAACCATACTGTATCATTACTGGAATAGCTATGATATTACGTTTATCCAATTTTTTTTGAATCTGTCCTATAGCCGGAATACTATCTTCAAAAGGGAAAGACATAAATTCTTTAATTCTTTGCTTCTCATCCTCTGTTTCTCCATAATCTGTACCAAACGCCTTCAAGCCAGAAAATGGGATGAAAATTATATTAGCATTGTGACGATCGGTCATTTTTTTTGCTTGTGTAGCAGAATCAATTAATTTATTTTTAGCTTCTATAACACTTTTTTTACTAGCAAAAATACTTGGTTTATTAGGTAATGGATGAGGTTGATATAAGTTATCAAAAACTATAGCATATTTTTCTTGGTATATTTCCTGTAAAAAACACATGGCTTTCTGTTCAGTAATAATATCATTTTCCGAAATACTATTTTCCTGAGCTATTGCCCATAAAAAATCATCATCTAAATAACTATTTTCGCAAGATATAAAACTAGTTTTTGCCCCGATGTTAGAAAAAGTCTCTTCTGTTATATCCTTGAATTTTGGATGTGCTAATATAAGAGTTGCTAAATCTATTGGCTCAGATTGAATCAGATAATTTATATAATCTTTTTGTGCGCGAATTCCTCGGAGAGCAAAACCTAAAGAACCTTGAATGGGGACTAGTATTGTCTTTTGCATTGAAGAACTAATTTTTTGATGAAAGAGGACGTTCACAAAGCTTTCTGCAAGGATAAGCTGTTCAGCATTTAGATTGGGATACCTAAATTCTTCAAAGGGAACAGGGAACGGGGAATATCCAATTTAAATGCACATCAGCTTAAAACCAACACAGCTTTCCCAGTATACCACCAGCAATATCGTCCGAGCAAAGGAGTTGCGCAGAAATAAGTTTCTGATCAGGGTCTAAAAATGGTAAGCATTCAGGTGTAGGGGTTGACAAAGCCATCTCAATTAGTCAAACCTAGGAATCAGAGACGAATGGCACTTAGTTAAGCCCATATTCTTTCTCTCAACTGTCACACAGACTGCCTTGATTGATGGAACAGGATTAATGGAACATATTTGAAAGCTTGGGGAAGATAAAAATGATAATTCCTCAAATACTATCATTCTGATTATTTTTATTCAGGTTGGGACTATGGCTTTATGCAAGGTCGCTCAGACCTATTTACCTGGTTGACTGACAAAAATTTACGAGCAAAACCCTGAAACTCTGTATAGACAAGGATTCTAGAGCTTACAGGAAATGCACTTATGCATTGATCGTGTTGGGCTTCAGATTTTCAGCTGGATCATTTGCCTTCCAGCCTTGCCACTAAAGAGCTTCGCAGGTTTCGTTCGGAAAGTGCTGAAACCCTTATTGAGCAGTCAATCTGAAATGTTTTGTCAGTCAACCAGCCTATTTACTCTCCCCAGACACCAGTAATCATCACAGTTGTGCCCAACTTTTCCACTCCCGTAGAAAAAGCCTCTGTCTTGAGTCAAACTAGATCTCAAACTCAGATTCGGGTTTTCCCTTTGTGTCCTGGTTGTCCTCCGCGTTTGCGTTTGCAGGAGTCCGATTCCTTCTTAGTTGGTTTCTGTGACCTTTTAATCAGGTCACTTGATGGGGGCTTTGATGAGGTCTGCCTGTCTTTCGACCGCAGACTTTTAAGGCGTTCCACCTCAACGATGAGTTGTTCAATCACAAGTTGGTTGTTGCAGCACCAGCTCCACCAGAACCGATTGGGGCAGGAGTTCCAGAGCTTCAAAGCTGTTGGGGATGGCTGGTGGTTTAATTTCCATGGTTATAAAATACTACTCATCTTTCCCCTTTTGTCAACCCCACCACCTGAATACTTACATCTCTCGCTTTCAGCATCTTCTCTTCTTACTCCTGGTAGATCGGGTATCCAAGTAATAGTATCTAGATCTAATATGGGTAAGCTTAACTCAACCTGTAATTTTAATGCTAAGGTAGTTTTTCCTGCTCCAGAGTTGCCGAATATTAGTATCTTTCTCATGATAAAGGAAATAGACAAAAGGTAAGCATATACGCTACGCGCACGCTAAGCGAACAACCCTTAGCTATCAGCTATCAGCCGGGGAGCCTTTAGCACTACAGTCTTGCTCAGGGAATTAAGATTACTTTTTACTTTAAATCGGCTTCCCAAACACCAATGTAAATGCGATCGCTACCGTCTCGTTGAATCAGACCCTCCAAGCTGTTATTGTTACCACTGGAAAATTTATAGGTCTTAGACTCGCCCTGATATACATCTTTCAGTCCCTGTTTAATGTCAGTGGAGATGTTGTTACTGAGCAGCTTGTTTAAGGTCTGTGACATGATTTCTAAGTCAACGGATTGCGAAAAAGTAACTTCCGTTTGGCGCAGACGCCCAGAACTTCGATCAAACAAATATCCTAGGTCTACATGATTGGGGACAACGTTTTTATAAAGGAAAGCGCGAGTCCTCCACATGCCGTTTGATTGTTTTGTGGGCTTGCCTAAAGCATATTCCACTGCTTTTCGCTGAGTTCCTGGGGGAAATTTGGGAATAGCGTTGAGCTGAGCAAGATTTGGGTTATTGGTCTTGTTTTCTACGATGGGTGAAGGTTCGGTGATAGGTTTCGGTGTCGTTACTGGAACTGGTTTTACCTTAGTGTCTGGTTTCGATGGGGATGTTGGTGTGACCGGATCAGTTACGCTAGTCTCTGGTTTTGATCTCGAGGGAGTAGTTACCGGATCAGTTACCTTAGTTTCTGGTTGTGATGGCTTTGATGGTGTGAGCGGATCAGTTACCTTAGTTGCTGGTTGTGATGGCTTTGATGGTGTGAGCGGATCAGTTACCTTAGTTGCTGGTTGTGATGGCTTTGATGGTGTGAGCGGATCAGTTACCTTAGTTTCTGGTTGTGATGGCTTTGATGGTGTGAGCGGATCAGTTACCTTAGTTTCTGGTTGTGATGGATATGATGGTGTGAGCGGATCAGTTACGGTAGTCTCTGGTTGTGATGGGTATGATCGATCCTTGGTCTGGGACTGTGATGGGTATGAACTACTTTCTGGTTCAGTTTCTGGTTCTGATTTGTCCTTGGTTTGGGACTGTGATGAAGATGAAATAGTGTCTTGTGATGAGTCTTGTGATGATAGGTTTTTATCTTGCTGTTCTTGAGAACTTGACGTGGATGATGTTGATGTAGATTGCTCATAGGATGGGACGGTCGTAGAGGGATTCAAGAATTTGTTGAATCCCGAAGCAAATGCCACCACAATCAGTAATATACCCCCTCCGATTAAACCTCCCTTTAAAACTGCTTTGTAACTATCGTTTTGTTTTACTGTGACGGGACTTGGGCCTTTAATAGTGGAGACTGAACCGTTGTTGGCTGGTGGTGAGTCACCCGGGGAAATCGGGACTGTGGCGACCGTCCCGTTGTTGCCTGTTGATGGGGCACCGGAAGAAATTGGAACTGTGGCTACCGTAGGTGATGAAGGGTCAGATTGCAGAGCATCAAGCATTTGTCTGACACCAAGAAAGCGATCGCGTGGATGGAATCGAATCGCTTTGTCGAGCACTATTCCTAGGTTTGAATAAAGGGGTGGGGCCTCTTCACGCCATAAAATTTCACCAGTCCTCTCATCGGTGTGGAAGAGCTGTGGTATTTTACCCGTTAGCAAAAAAATTGCTGTCAGCCCCAAGCTGTAGAGATCACTGCTATAGGTTGGGTGTCCTGCTGACTGTTCCGAAGACATATAGCCAGGAGTGCCAATTATAATTGATGCTGGGTGAGGGGTGCCAGAGTTGGTGACTACGGTACTCATTGCTTCTTTGACTGCACCAAAATCAATCAGAACTGGTACTCCATCTCGTTGGCGGATAATGATGTTATCTGGTTTAATGTCCCGATGAATGATACGGCGAGAGTGGACATACTCTAGAACTTTTAACAAACTAATTAGGAGTTCCCTAACTTCAATCTCAGTAAATTTTTTTCCCTGTCTGACCTGTGTTGTAAAGGTATTGCCTCGAATCCACTCTTGAACTAGGTAAAACTTTTCGGCTTCAGAAAAATAGGCATAAAGTCGGGGAATCTGGTCATGTGCTTCCCCTAAGGCTTCTAAAACAGCTGCTTCTCGTTGGAATCGCTCTTGGACGAGCTTGTAAGCTTTGGGATTATGAGCCAATGCCTTAAGTTGCTTAATCACACACCGCCGTCTTGAGGGCATATGGATATCTTCGGCGAGAAAGGTGTCACCGAACCCACCCGAACCTAGAGTCTCAAGGACACGGTAGCGATTGTTTAAGAGTTTTGGATTCATGACGGATTCAGGGACAATTGGGTTCGAAGTGTGCTCTTCATTCTAATGTTAAGCTGCTGTCCGATTGAATTGGATGGTTGAGCAATGAGTTATTGGTCTTTATTAATTGGTCATTTGTGCATAACAGGAGACTGTGCTTTCTCAACACCGACTCAGGACTGAAAACAGCTATTTGGCATCCTACGGGATAATGACATTAAACTATGCATAAAAGTCAATGGTTATGATGAAAGTAGTAATAATTCTTAATATTAACTGAACTTAAGGTGGAAACAAATTTTACTCAAGACAGTGCCATAACTGAAAAGCCTTGTGTTTTAGTCTGCCAACATAAGTCTTGTTTAGCAGTCGGTTCAGCTGAAATCCTGGCTGCCTTCGAGCAAGCTGAGGTTTCTGAGTTTAGCGTTATTGGTACAACTTGCCAGGGACAGTGTAGTTCTGGTCCAACGGTGCGGATTGTTCCAGAGGAGACTTGGTATTGCCGAGTCAAACCACAAGATGTGCCGGTCATTGTGGAAGAACATCTGCAAGGGGGTAAGTTAGTCAGGGCAAAACTGCATCCCCGCATCCATATGAGTTTTGGGTATTAGGTATAGGAAACAGGGAACAGGGAACAGGGAACAGGGAACAGGGAACAGGGAACAGGGAACAGGGAAACAATCCTGTTTACGTTATTACTATGAGAACCGCTATAGTCATTGGTTTGACACAACGGAGTCGGGAGTCGGGAATCGGGAATCGGGAATCGGGAATCGGGAGTTGGGATGGACGGGGTGGACTGACGCACTCTCGACGCTTTGCACTCTCGACTAATCTCGCAAGACGTAGCCAACACCGCGCACGGTTTGGACTAGACGGTTTTCGTTATTGGCTTCTAGCTTCAGGCGTAAGTAGCGAATGTAAACTTCTATGATATTAGAGTCACCCATAAAGTCATAACCCCAAACTCTTTCTAGGATTTGCTCTCGGGTGAGGACTTGTCGGGGATGGGCAAGGAGATATTCGAGTAGATCAAATTCTTTGACAGTCAGTTCAATTAATCGTTGACCTCGATAGACTTCACGAGTGCTATGGTTTAAACTTAGGTCGGCAAATTGCAGGATGTTGGGGTCTTCGGTTTGATTGCGTCGCAGATTAGCTCGGACTCTGGCTAATAATTCCTCTACGCTGAAGGGTTTGACTACGTAGTCATCAGCACCAGCATCTAAACCACTAACGCGATCGCTTACTTCATCTTTAGCGGTTAATAAGATAATCGGCACCTGATTACCAGTACTGCGCAGGCGTCGGCAAATTTCTGGTCCTGATATGCCCGGTAGCATCCAGTCGAGTATTACTAAATCTGGATTAGATTCCCGCGCTTCTCCCAAACCAGCTAAGCCATCGTAGGCAACACTAACCTGATAACCTTCGTACTTCAGTTCCAGTTCAATAAACTGGGCTAGTTTGGTTTCATCTTCGACAACTAAAATATGGTGGGTCATAGCTTAATGGTTTCTAGGCCAAACAACTGTAAGTTCTTAGGACTAATACAGAAATAATAACGGCTCTAATAATTCATCATATCTTCGATGAACAATAGTCTTATAGTATTTTGCTATGGATCAATTTGGGAGATAATCGGTGCGTAGACTAATCCCTAACCCTAGTAATCGAATTGAACAACTCCAGAGTCTGATTGCTAAAACATACCCTAATGGTACTCCTGCTAATCTGCAAGAGGGTCGGCAGCGCTTTGCTCGGAATGTTAAACGGCAACGGTAAGGAGTGTGGTGCTAGATTAATCAGCCTCAAGGTATACTGCTTTAGCAGTTGGTTTGACATCTCCAGGTATAACTATGGCCGTTAATCAAGATACACTTTGGGACCGTTTCTTATCCCCGATCATCTTTAGCTTGATTGATCAAGAAAAGCTGCTACAGTTTTACCAAACTATGGATTGGGAAGCTGAGTGCGTTCGCGTAGCGGCTCGTATCGAGCATCGCTTCCGTAACCCTGATTTAATCTATCCTGACTATTACAGCACTCAGAATTTCCATGGTATTGAAGGGGGCTACTTGAATGGAAGTGCAGCCACAAGCTACGACCCAATTACCCAATATGCGTTGCCCCCTAATGAAACTTGGGTCCGTCAATGGTTGATTGATACTATAGTCGGGAAGCCAGGACGAATTCTAGATTTGGGCTGCGGCACCGGTTCCACAACCTTGATGTTAAAGCAGAGGTTTCCTGATGCCGAGGTCATTGGTCTTGACTTGTCACCATATATGTTGGTCATGGCTGACTATAAAGCGAACAAGGCTAATCTGGATATTCAGTGGCGTCATGGTATGGCTGAACAGACGGGTTTAGATGATCAGTCTTTTGATCTAGTTACTGCATCACTGTTATTTCACGAAACTCCACCTAAGGTAACTCAGTCGATTTTGCATGAATCCTTCCGACTGCTGCAAGGGGGAGGACAAGTTTTGATTCTAGACGGGAATCAGACTACGATCCGGGAGGCGAATTGGCTAACGGAAGTTTTTGAAGAACCCTATATCAAGGCTTACGCTAATGGTAGCGTTGATGCTTGGATGGGGGCAGCTAGTTTTGAAGCAGTGCGTACTACCCAATGGTGGTGGCTGCATCAAATAACTCAGGGTATAAAACCTTTGCCAGTAGGGAAATCAGCTCCTTGGGAATCTCAATCTCAGAGGAATTTTCCAGATGATATTGCGTCACAAGGGGTGCCGGTTCCAGCAGTATAGAACAATTTTACAGTAAGCACTTGGACACAATTAACTTTGAATGTTAAGATTAGTAAAGTTTACTGTTAAAATAAGGGAATAGGCAACCGGTAACGGGGAGCAAAATAGGGTTGAGTAACGTTATGTTTTTTAATTTACTCAACAAGAGTAACAGAATTTATGTCTAGGTACTTATGAGTTTGAAAGCAGTTCTGTTTGATTTTAACGGAGTAATAATCAATGATGAGCCGATTCACGAAAAGCTAATTGAGGAAATTATTATTGGGGAAAATTTGCGTCCGGATTCCGAAGAGTTTCGACAGGTTTGTACAGGTAGAGGCGATCGCTCTTGTCTGCGAGAGTTACTTAAGCGTCGCGGTCGGGTGGTTACGGAGGATTACTTAAACCAGCTAATCAGCCGCAAAGCTGCTGCCTATCAACGTCAGCTAGAAAGTATGGAAACCTTGCCCATTTATCCTGGTGTGGAGGATTTAATGGTTCAGATCAAGGCTGCTCAGATACCGATGGCTCTGGTAACTGGAGCACTGCGGAATGAAGCAGAAGTTGTGCTCAATCGCGCTGGTTTAGCTAAGTATTTTAGTTTGATTGTTGCTGGTGATGATATTACTACTAGTAAACCGGAACCCGATGGCTATCTGCTAGCGGTAGAGCGGCTCAATCAAGCCTATGGTAACCTCAATTTGAAACCTGGGGAATGTCTAGTGATAGAAGATTCTTTGGCTGGAATTGAGGCGGCAAAGCGAGCTGGCATGCCAGTGGTAGGAGTGGCTAGTACTTATCCCCTTCATATGCTACAGCGTCACGCTAACTGGACTGTAGATTATTTGAATCAGCTGGAATTAGAACGAGTGCAGCAGGTCTATTCTGGGGTATCACCTGAGCCAGTAGCAGAAATCTAGACCATACAAGGGCACAGGGATATTAGTCCCGGTGCTAGAATAAACATATAAACAAAAGTAATAAACCAAATTACTAGGGGGAATTGGCTCAGTTGGTAGAGCGCTGCGATCGCACCGCAGAGGTCAGGGGTTCGAATCCCCTATTCTCCATAGATAGCAGTTTTCAATGGGGTGAGGGACTTACGCCCTTGGGGTTTTCGGGAGTAGGGAGTAGCGATGCAGCGCCTTCACGCGGGGGTTCCCACGGGGCTGGAGAGCGATGCAGCGCCTTCACGCGGGGGTTCCCCCAAGACCGCGCTGCATCGCTTAATAAAAATCTCCCCATCTCCCCATCTCCCCATCTCCCCATCTCCCCATCTCCCCATCTCCCCACGCCCCCGCCCCACACTCCCGTTAATTATGGGTATTTAACCAGACTTGATATTATCTATCCCTGAACTGGCTCAACCAATTAGTCAAATCCACCTCGGTTTCAAAATCTAACAATGCTTCCCCTAAATCCTCCAACTGGGACAAGGATAATTGCTCAATTTGATGCTGTAATTGGGGATTGAGCTGACCTAGGCGACGGTTAAGTAGACGGATAATTAAATTAAGCTCATTGTGCTTTCCTTGCTCTAATCCTTGCTCTAATCCTTGTTCTAATCCTTGTTTTAATCCTTGTTTTAATCCTTGTTCTAATCCTTGTTCTAATCCTTGTTCTAATCCTTGTTTTAATCCTTGTTCTAATCCTTGACGAATAATCCGTTGATAAACCACCGACTCTTGCATCATATCCTCCCGAAAATAAGCTTGAATTAACTGCTCATCAAATTTCACCCCAGCCAACAGTTGGACGCAAGCAGACAGGTTACGCTGCTGTTGTCTATCTTCAATCATATCGATTTTGGCTGCTACCTGGGAGAGTAATGTTTCTGGGACTTCAGCTTGTGCTAATACTGCCAAGGGTAGTAACCCTGGAGTTGTCAGTAACGGTTGTGGATCACATTCCCAAATCCGAATCACTCGGTAGTGGAAGGATAGGTTCGGCTCGGTAAATTGATTCACAAATACTCCCGCTAATCGGGTTGGTTTCAGAAAAATTATTACTTGGTTAATCTTACAGCGATACTGGCGATACAACCTCACCCAATAATCCAGCATCCGCAGGGGTAAAGGAGGTTCAGACTGGGGTAGGGTTTGAAATTCTAGATGCAAAATAGCATCAGCAACCCGCACCAAAAACAAGGCATCTGCCCGAATTGGTTCTGTACTTAATTCGGTGTTGAGAATTTCTATATCTTCTGGTGGTTCCTGGTTCCACAACCAACGGGTAAAGGCTTGGGGATATTGTTCCACCAAATATTTAAGGGTACTGTCGTAAGTCATAACACATATAGCAAAGGGAGCAGGGAGTAGGGAGTAGGGAGTAGGGAGTAGGGAGCGGTGCGACCCCGCGCTTTTTCAAAGCTAAGCGTGAATGCGCACTCCCTGGGAATATGGAATCAAAAATTATCACAATTCCTACACGGATTGCTATTAAGTATTTTAATCTACTGGTTACCCCTTCAGAACTAGATGTCTATTTGAGTCAGTTTTTTAATAATCCGAAGCACCTGATACAAATCATTTCCGGGATTGCGCAGTGAAAATTCAGCAGATGTGGTATATCTGGGCTTTTCACTGTTAACTAGTTTGATGAAAATGAAGGTACCACCAGTGGTAATCATGCCATATCTTGCTTGATCTGGGTGGGGATTAGCTAACATGTAGGCCAGAATTTGTGGTAGTCCAGCTTCTATGGAGAAGCTAGCCTGTTTGGATTCGATAATCGTCATCCAAAATTCGTTATGTAAGACTAGGGTATCAATGCTTCCTTTGACAATAATGCCGTGGTCGTCAACAGAAATCTCTACGGTTTTTTCGGCTTTGATGTGAAAGGGTTCTAGATAAAATTTTCCGATAAATAGCAGGGGGGATAGGATGGCGATATTAACGGTTTTTTCTAGTAAGGGTGGGTAATAGAGTAAATTAAAATAACCAGCTTTAACGTCATCTAGTAATTGCTGTTGTAATTCGCTGATTTCTGGTAAGTTTTCTTGCCACTCGTGAAAGAATTTGTTATCGTTAACTAGCTGAAGATTGACTAGGGTTTTTAATTGCTTGAGGGTGATGTCTTTAGCTTGGATGGTTTCTACCATTGTTGTTAAGTTGTTGGTGGTGATCAGGGAATAAAAACGGAAAGTTAAACGTTACACGTTAATTCAGACTTAAATTGATAACCGCTTAATTGGGTATACTAAAATACTTAACCAACATTCCGCCGGAACTCGGCAGGGGTGTTCCCGGTCCAACGCTTGAAGGCTCTGCGGAATGCACGATCTTCTGAGTAACCTAGCAAACAGGATATGGCTTCAATACTGAGTCTGGGGTCACTGAGGAACTGTTGTGCGTTTGCTTGACGAGTTTCGTCTAACAGTTGCCGAACAGTGATACCATGGTCTTGGGTCAAGCGTTGCAAAGCACGAAGACTCATGTTCATCTGTCGTGCTAGGGCTTCTGCACCATATTCAGAACGTTCAGCATTGTGAGCGATCGCATCACGAACTCTAGATAGTTCCGGAGAATCACTAGAACCTGCTAACCCTTCTCGCACCAGGTCTAGATGCCCTTGGATATAACGAAACAGATCCGGATCAGGCTGTTTGGTGGGTAGGTCTAGGGCCCCTTGACGAAACACAAGGGCATTGTGGGATTGTTGAAAGCAGACTGGGGTACCAAAGAACTCTTCATAAACCTGGATTGGTCCGAAGGGCAGGTGAGTGAAGTCCGCGCGCACAAGGATATCATCTGCTCCTAGAATTTCTCGCATATAGCGCAAGCCCAAAGCTAGTCCCACTTCAGCAGCGCAACCCCCATCCTCCGCATCCATGGGATGATGCATTTGTAAAATCCCCTCTGAGCAGGACTCAATCAGGGCAATGTGCAGTTGATCCGATAGCACAGACCGATAGCGCACTAAGTTCTGCAACGCTTCTCTGAGATTTTCAGCATATCTAGCTCCATAGGCTAGTGTTCCAAAGTATGAGAAGGGAGTAGCGCTGGCCATGTGGAGTGCGTTCGCGTAGCGGCTCGTATCGAGCATCGCTTCCCCTGGGTAAGCCTTGGTCAGTAAGCGCCATACCGTTGGTACCAGATGTTGAGACAGGCGGGCATCAGGATCGAGCAGATCGGTACGGGTTAGTCCTGTGGCGGCAGTGATATGTTCCATGTCTACTCCCCGTGCCACTGCATAAGCTACGGTACTCGCCACTACGCTAGCTAGCATTTCGGGTTTGTGCAATCTGTCGTGAAATGTCCGTTTTGGTGCGCCCATTGTCCTTATCACACCTCTGCTAAAGATGGCAATTTGGTTATAGAAAGCTAGTAAGCATTCAGTTAATAGCTGATAGCTTCAACACCATTATAGTGCCCCATGAGCTGCATTATTGGTTTGCCATTTTTAAGGCATTTCATGACAGGGTTGCACCTTTAAATTTACTCAAATAATTTTTCAGCAAAGCAAGATTAAAGGAGTAGAACAATGAGTGAATATAATGTAAACGATCGATTTGATGCCCAGGATCTCCTCAAGAAACCTGGTGAAGGAGAAAGGACAGCCACGGACATGATTATCATGGCTCGATCCAGAGACATGGGTGGTGATTTCTCAGTGATGCAGGGTGTGATCAATCCTGGTCACTTGCTGTCACCCCACAGCCATAAGTTTTGCGATCAACTGGTCTACGTGATATCGAGTGAACTTGTGTTCGAGATTGGCGGTGCAGATGGACTAAGGTTGACAGCTCCTGCGGGAAGTTATGTCCAAAAGCCACGGGGCATGGTCCATGCTTTCTGGAACTCCACCGATACACCGGCTCATTACATCGAGCTGTCAGGTCAGGAAACCTTTGAGGGGTTCGTTGACTCCTTGAAGGGAGGCGATCGCAAGGGTCTCGCGAACGCAGAGCGGGACTGGGGCATGGTTTTTGCTCTCGACGAAATTCCAAGGCTGATCAAGGATAACAACCTCACGGGCCTGGCTATGTCGGAGACTCCCGACTTACCCAATCTACCTAATCTTCCCGAAGCAGTGGCAAAGCTGTTTAGCAATATGAAGTTGCGGTAGAAAATCTTGTAAGAGTGAGGAGATGGAGAGATGGGTAGGTTGTTGAGAATTCTAGGGTTAGCGATCGCATCGGCTTATTTTGCCTCGATGTTAGCACTTAACAGTGCCACAGCAAGCATCTCTACACCGCCATCTCCCTCACTGGCAACGGATTTTACTGGACAAACAGCGTTGCTGAATCTTCCCATGAATAGGAGTAGAGTGGGCATCCTGCCCGCCGGAAATAAGCATGACACTGGCAAGATGCCAGTTCTACCAAGATGCCCATTCCAAGCAAGATGCCCATTCCACCTCACTCTTAATATCATTGCCGTCGGAAATAAGCATGAAACTGGTAAAATCATTCCCGCCGAAAATAAGCATGACACTGGCAAGATGCCAGTTCTACCAAGATGCCCATTCCAAGTAAGATGGCCATTCCACCTCACTCTTCAAATCATTGCCGTCGGAAATAAGCATGAAACTGGTAAAATCATTCCCGCCGAAAATAAGCATGACACTGGCAAGATGCCAGTTCTACCAAGATGCCCATTCCAAGTAAGATGGCCATTCCACCTCACTCTTAAAATCATTCCCGCCGGAAATAAGCATGACACTGGCAAGATGCCAGTTCCACCAATATGCCCATTCCACAAAGCTATTAATATCATTCCCGCCGGAAATAAGCATGACACTGGCAAGATGCCAGTTCTACCAAGATGCCCATTCCAAGCAAGATGCCCATTCCACCTCACTCTTAAAATCATTCCATTATTAAGCAACACCATAATCTCAGCCCAGGCTCTGGAATCATCGAGGGTTCAAGCTGCTATACCGGTCAAGGCTGAGATTGATGCTAAAACTCAAGTGTTGTTTGAGCAACTTTTTGAGGGATTTGGGGTATTAAATATCCTGATTATCTTTTTACTTACTGTAGGTCCACTCAAGCTAATTGTACCCTTTGTGAAGCTCACAGCCAATGCTGATCCGGCCTTGCGTCGCCAGCTTGCTTTACGGGGGTTTGGCATATCTACGTTAGTTATTTTTGCAGTAGCACTACTTTGCCAAAATGTTCTGAAATCCTGGCAAATTGACCTTTCAGCAATGCTAATCGCAACAGGTATTATCCTTTTTTTAGTGGCTCTGCGAACAGTATTATCCCAGTATAATACCCCCACAACTCAGGATGCTACCCCGGTAAATCCTTCTCTGAATTTAACGATTAATCCCTTAGTTTTTCCCTATATTTTAACTCCCTATGGCATTGCTGTTGTGGTGACTATGAGCGCCATGTTTGGACGGATGGCAATTGCTCCCGGTTCTATGTTTTTGCTATTATTTGTGGTAATGGTACTCAACTTAGGAGTAATGTTGGTCGCCCATCCCCTTTTGACTATCATCAAACCCGTGACTTTAAGAGTGCTTGGTTTTGTGTTTGGGGTGATGCAGGTGGCTCTCGGACTGGATATGATTTTGACGGGAGTGAAACTGGAAGCGATCGCACTGAAATTTATTCTAGGCTTGTAAGATTATCTCCACATAATTACCCTATATCGCCCCATACTTCCAACGCCCCCTCTCTTTCCCTATTCCCTATCCCAGACCAAGCTGTTGTCGCAACGCATCAGGCACATTCTCGGCTTTGTCCAAACCTCTGGCATTTGTCCAATTCGTCTGTCGATCCCACAAGATGCCTTCAAGGTTTGTACCACTGAGGTTTGCACCACTGAGGTTCGCACCACTGAGGTTCGCACCACTGAGGTCAGATAATCTAAGGTCAGCATTCCTGAGATCAGCAATATTCAGGTCGGTGTTACTTAGGTTCGCTCTGATCAGTAATGCTTTAGCAAGCTTAGCTACTCTGAGGTTAGCTCCAGTAAGGTTGGCTTTAGTGAGATCAGCTCCAGTAAGGTTAGCTA
>NZ_JAAHHS010000013.1 GCF_010692395.1 Moorena sp. SIO3H5 | reverse complement strand
TTCCAATATGAGGACCACCTTCATAATATACTTCTTCACGAATGCCCATTTAACACCTCAGCTTTTACCAGCAACTGCTCTAATTCTTGCAGAAATTGTTGGCTTATGCACTCCCATTGTGCTGTTGTTGGTTTTACAATCACCACTAACCGCCATCCTGGTGATATTTTAGGCAATAATTTATATAAGGCAGAAGCAATTTGACGTTTAATTCTATTGCGTACTACCGCCCGCTTACTAACTTTTGTACTGATGGAGATGCCAATGCGTGTGGGTAGGCCAACCCAATTAGGTCTAACAGTATCCACAGAAGATTCTTTTGACAATGATGACCGTAAGCCTCTTAATGTCAAATAAGAACCATGGCAACGAAATCCTCTGCGGAAGACCCGGGTTCCTTCGTGACTAGGTTTCAGACGTGTGCTCTCCCGATCTGGGTGAGATTAATCTAGTAGCGGTTCCTCGTGAAACCTTAGTCCAATTGGGGCAAGCTGGAGAGATTTTGACAGTATCCACCCCAACGGTGCCATTAACACCATCCGATCCGGCCTCTGTCACAGAATTTTTGAGTAGTTTGAACCATGACACTGGCGTAACAGTTTCCAGTGACGGTCAGGTAACACTTACCGATTCCGGTACCCAAGTGCCAGTTGCTCCAGGAACCGTGATTATCTCTGGTGACCTGAACGCTGCCAATTTATCTCCAGGACAAACTGGCGGCAAAGTAACAGTATTAGGCGATCAAGTTGGGTTGTTTGACAGTGCATCAATTGATGTTTCTGGAGACAGTAGTGGTGGAGATGCACTAATTGGTGGGGATTTCCAAGGTCAAGGACAGCTGCCATTGGCCACAGCTACCTATATCGCTCCTGACACCACCATCAAGGCTGATGCGGTTAGCACTGGTAATGGGGGTCTGATTGTGATTTGGTCGAATAAATCTACTCGCGCTTATGGCACCTTAACCGCACGGGGGGGAGCAAAATCAGGCAATGGCGGTTTAATCGAGACATCCAGTGCCAATTTTCTGGATGTGGCTGGAGTCAGAGTCGATGCTAGTGCTCCAAATGGTTTAGCAGGAACGTGGTTACTTGACCCTCGGAATGTTACCCTTGGCTTTGCAGATACATCCAATGGCAGCTTTGATAGTAATGGCAATATATTCACTGCCACTGGGGATGATGCAGTGGTGAATATTCCAGATATTGAAGATCAACTCAATAGTAGCACCAATGTCACTATTACTACCGGAACTACAGGCACTCAGGAAGGAAATATTACTGCTGATGGCTTTGGAATTACCAAAACTACACCAGGGGAAGTCACTCTAAGTTTACAAGCGGCCAATGATATTAGTCTCAAAAACTTTGGGATCAATGCCAACAGTGGTTATCTGAATCTAGTGCTGGAAGCGGATAGTGACAACTCCGGTAGTGGTGATGTGGAGTTGATGAATGGGGGAATTGATACTGGCGGAGGAGCAGTCACCATTACTGCGGCTGGTGCGATCGCATTGGAAAGTATCGGAATCAATAGAACTAACAACCGTAGCGATCAGGCACCACCGATCACCGTGATCAGTGGTGAATCTATATCTCTCAAAAGTGCTGGAATCAATAGCCTCACCTCTGGGGATAATGGAAATGCTGGAAACGTTATCGTTCAAACAGGTACCCTTACCATAGAAGAGGCGGGGATTGGTAGTACGACATTCGGTAAGGGGGATGCTGGAAATATCACTGTTACTGCTGCTGACTCAGTTGTGGTCACAAACAACAGTGGTATTAGTACCAACACTAGAAATAACAGTACTGGCAATGCTGGAGAGATCACCATCACCGCCGGTTCTGTATTGTTGGAAGGCCAGGAAAATGGTTTTGGCAGCGATACTCAAGACAATAGCAGTGGGGATGCTGGAATAATAAGCATTACTGCTGACTCACTTGTGTTAAGAGGAGGCAGTGGTATTGGTACTAACACTAGAGATAACAGTACTGGCGATGCTGGAGAGATCAAGATCATTGCCGGTTCTGTATTGTTTGAAGGCCAGGATAGTGGTATTGGCAGCGATACTCAAGACAATAGCAGTGGGCATGCTGGAATAATAACAATTACTGCTGACTCACTTGTGCTCAGAGACAAAAGTGGTATTGGTACCAACACTAGAAATAACAGTACTGGCAATGCTGGAGAGATCACCATCACCGCCGGTTCTCTATTGTTGGAAGGTCAGGGCAATGGTATTGGCAGCGAGACTCAAAACAATAGCAGTGGGGATGCTGGAATAATAACAATTAATGCTGACTCACTTGTGCTCAGAGACGTCAGTACTATTGGTACCAGAACGATTGATGAAAGTACTGGGGATGCTGGCATAATAATAATTAATGTTGACTCCATCTCCCTAGAAAACAATAGTGCTATTCTAAGTACTACCTTTACTACTGGCGAAATAGGAAAAATCACACTCAATACCAACTCCATTTCCCTCTCAGACAGCAGAATTACTACAGCTTTAGAGGAAACAGCAGTTGTTAACTCTCAAGAAGACCAAGACCCTAACATCATCATTCGGGCAAGCTCGCTGTCCTTAACTAATAACGCTCAATTGACTGCTAGTAGTTCTGGCCAAGGAAATGCTAGTGACATCTTGGTAGAGGCTGACTCTATCTCCCTTGAAAACAGTAATATCTCTACTGAAACCGTTAGCGGAGACGGTGGGAATATTACTCTGACCTTACAGGATTTATTACTATTGCGCAACGGCAGTCAAATCAGTACCAGCGCCGGTACCGAAGACCAACCGGGAAATGGTGGCGATATCACCATTAATGCTGATTTAATTGTTGCCTTCCTCGAAGAAAATAGCGACATCACCGCTAATGCCTTTGATGGCATGGGTGGTAATATTACACTTACCGCTCAAGGCATCTTTGGGTTCAACTTTCCCGATCAACCAACCAAGTTGAGTGATATCACTGCCAGTTCTGAACGTGGTGTAGATGGTGACATACAAATCAACATCCTTGGGGTTAATCCATCTCAAGGTTTAGTAGAACTCCCTGCTACTGTAGTTGACGCCTCTACACTGATTGCGGCTAGCTGCACTGACAATATCAAAGTGGCATCGGATGATTCCAAAGGGGATGAATTCATTATTACTGGACGGGGTGGCTTGCCTCCGAGTCCCCTTGACCCAATCATCCGCCAGACCGTAATAGCAGATTGGGTAACTTTAGATAACTCGGCCACAACAAATTATCAGAGTCAACTAACTCCCGCTGCTAGGGAAGAGTCGGCTCGAAAGCGTCCAAAGCGGCGGATTGTGGAAGCTCAGGGTTGGCTGATTGGTCCTGATGGTACCGTTATTCTCACGGCTTTCCCTACCACCCCCGAGATCTGGGATAATTCTCCCCTTAAATCCCCCTCTTGCGAGGATATCAAGAGAATTCGTAATGCTTCCTAGGGCTTAATCCTGTGGTGGGCAGTGGATAGCAAAGCACAAAGCCCAGATTAATCCTGTGGTGGGCAGTGCTTAGCGAGCCCATGGCCAGCTTGATGAATGGGTCGGAGCCACTGCCCACCCTACATCTTTGGTGGGCTATAAGCCCGACTAGCTCAGTGGGTTGGTTGCCCAATTTTGCCTAACTGCTGATTGGCCTGAAACGAACGATAATAGCAAGTGAGGGAAAAATCGAGCGGCCCTAATTCTATCATGTGTGCTACAATTCGGATGAAGCTTAAGGTGAGCACTATGGGAGCTAGTTCCTAGTCTATATTCAAGATTGTTAATTCAAGACTGTTAATTCAAGCCATTAAAAGCCAAGAGTTCTTGGTAAGCATTCCTTGACTATCTAATTTCCTAAGTATATCAGTGTTCCTACTTAAGTCGAAATTTATAAAGTATACTATCATAGTGGTAGTAGCGCAGCAATGGCTGAATCACTACGATGGCTATTAGCAGTTTGGGATCAGCAGCGAAGGTTTTAGATTATAAGCGTTCCCATGCTGGTGTAGATTATTCCACTTTAGGTACGACTGAGGCACCCCTTAAAACAAGTCAAGCAAAGTGAAACCTTCGCAGCTAATTAAGAGTTAAGCGTTTTTGAGTAGATGGCGGAATAGATTCTCCTTAACCATCATTTGACGCAAAACTTCCAAGAGATAGGACTGAGCCTCCTCCTGGCTCAAGAGCTTGACTTGGTCTTGGTAGATTTTCATCTGGAACTGTTGCTCCAAACTTAGCTTTCCAGGCGTTTCCATAGGTTTACTCCTAAGTTTACATAGGTTGATTAGGGCAGGCGGACGAATGTTCCGACTGCTCTTTTTTTTTGGCCGTTGTTAACCAATCTAGCACACCTATAGAATAACGTCGATTATGTCAAGCAATAAGTAATCAAAGATACAATCTGTAACAAAAATGCGTAAAGCTATGATTTGCCCTTGTGCCTGCATGTCTGACGGACTTAGATCAAGTCCGATTAAATACTGATACTAAATAATAGTGATGGGGATATGGGAAGATTTTGATTAAGAGTAATTATTCGGAGATCATATTACGCCAAAGCAGAGGCTAAACCCACCTATAAACCCACCTATATAGTGGTAAAATCCCGTTTAGCATCAGTATATGTAGCGTAGCAGCGGAAATTCTGATGGATTGGCCATGGATGGCTGGTTTGGCAAAATCTCAGGAATATGCAAAAATTCAAGCTTAAGTAAAATTTAAGTAAAAACTCGGTAAATCATCAAATACCCTAATATGGATCCAATTATTGATGCCATGGAATTTTTCCAGCTCAGTGCTGGCAACTGGCGATCGCAACGCACAACCCACCACCTAGCCTTCCGACAAGCAGAGAAAGGAGAGTTGGACATAAAGGTAGCTACCTTAGAGGCTGATCATCCCCAAGTTATTGAGCTGTGTGAGCTTCATAAGATTAACCCGAGTTTGGCAGCAGGTGGAGCGTTGGTCAGTTGGCAGGGCACAATGGCTTGGGATCAGAGTGATGACGGTCACAAAGACTCGACGGTGATGGTGGTGGTTCCAGATGCCGACTCTCCTAGACATGGAAAGTTATTGCGGGAAAAAGGTTACGCTGAAACCATGCCAGTAGCTGGTCTTTATCAGATGGATGCTCAAGATGGGCTAGTGCTGATAACTGAATATGAAACCATGAGTGCTCATGAGCGTTTCTCGTTTATCACTCCATCTCGGCGGATGCGTACCAGTATAGTGAAACGTTTTGGTGGATTTAGCAGCGCATCATTTTGTATAGAAACCCGCATTGACTCTAATCTAGAGAATGGGTCTAATACTGGCGCTAATATTGAGACTAGTATTGGGGTGACATCTCAACAACAACAAAATGTCTTGGCACCGGAAGAGTATTATTCAATCTTGGGCTGGTGATTCCACCATCAGCGATGATCCGTTAATTCGGGGCTACCAGTATCTGAATGCTGTGGGTCAGCTGGCTTTAGACCCAAGTATGGTAGAGATAACTGATAATGTTAAAGAACGCGATCGCATTTATACCTGGATTGGCAATCACATTGATGCCATTAATAGTGAACTCCAGACTTGCCTAGACGCCTGTCATAGCTGCTATCATCATTCCCAATGCCGCCCAATGCGGATTTTGGCAAGCCCTTTAGGGGAAAAGTTTGGTATTGATGGCTTTTGTAACATCTTAGCCACTCCGGCGGTGATATTAATTGATGTCGGACGCATTGCACGGTCTGATTGGTTGAGTATTGTCATCCATGAATATGCCCATGCTCATTTAGGTGCCCCTGGTCACGATCAGCGTTTTTTTGACGTCATTTCCCATCTCTGTTTGGGTCTGGGATTAAAACCGCCACGCTGGCATGTAGATCTGGAAACTTACTTACGGGATTGGCCTGAGTGTCCATCCCAGACTAATTCATTGTCTTTTTGGATGGGCTAGATCGCAACTTGAGGGATAGGCGATGGTCTAATTCTTTGGTCTAATTCTTTCGGGCTATCTTAATAAATATTAAAAAATATTGCTTTGAGTAACGTTTTAATTAATCAAAATTAATAATCTATTAGTGATTAAGGTGATCAAGTTAAAGGTGAAGACTGAGAGTAATCACACAGATTAATCACAAAAGCAAGAAGAGGGTTAGTGGATTAACCAGTGACTATTGGGGATTGACGATTGACTGTTCGGCTATCAGTGGTAGATTGAAAGATTAAGATATCGATTAAAATATAATTTTTTTATAGACTGACACGGGATTCATTATATATTTGATTAAGGTTTGTAAGATTTTCTAAGAATACGGAGATAAAAACGTGGCTATTCCTTTACTAGGCTACGCCCCAGTGACGCAGAATGCGCGCATAGATGGGTATGAGATACCAGGAGAAGAGCAACCCAGAATTTATTCCACTGAAAACTTGCTCTCCCCCGGAGACATGGATGCCCTAATCGAGGCAGGATACCGTCAGATCTTCTTCCATGCCTTTGCTTCGGATCGTGAACCGTTCCTGGAGTCTCAACTCCGGTTCGGTCAGATCACAGTGCGGGACTTCATTCGTGGGTTGTTGCTTTCTGACACTTTCAAAACCAGCTTCTATGACAAAAACAGCAACTATCGCGTTGTAGAGCAGTGCGTGCAGCGGGTGCTTGGACGTGATATCTATGGCGAAAGAGAAAAATTAGCCTGGGCAGTTATAATTGCAACAAAGGGTATCCAAGGTTTCGTCGATCAACTGCTCGACAGCGAAGAGTACATGGAGAATTTTGGGTACAACACCGTCCCCTATCAACGGCGTCGAGTGCTTCCTGGTCGCCCTCAGGGTGAAACACCATTCAACATTAAATCTCCACGTTACAACGAATACTACCGTGCAGTACTGGGCTTCCCACAAATCATTTGGCAGACCCAGGTGCGCAGTTACATCCCACAAGACAAGAAGGCGAAGGCAGGGGATCCATCTCTGTATATGGGCATGGCACGGGAGCTGTCTCCCCAAGGCAACACTATCCCACGAGTGTCAGCTTTGAATATCGACTACGAATCCTTAGTGCCATATCGGGCTCAGGAATCTCCGCAAGAGGAACTAGCTGAAGCGAAGTCTTAGCAAATTTAAGAGTTTGATCAAAGCTAGGGGGGGAGGGGCAACAAACTCAATCCACTCCCCACAAACCGGATGCTGTAGTTGTAGTCGCCAAGCGTGAAGTGCTTGACCTGGTAGATTAACACCGACAGAACGACCACTGCTATAAACAGGGTCTCCAACAATGGGATGACCAATATAGCTACTGTGGACACGAATTTGGTGGGTGCGACCAGTTTCTAATTGGAAATGGATCAGGGTATAGTTGCCCAGTCGTTCTCGGACTTGCCAATGGGTAAGAGCTGGGCGTCCCCCTCTTTCTACTGGCACGACAGCCATTTTCTTGCGGTCTACAGGATGCCGTCCAATTGGTTGGTTAATGGTGCCAGACTCAGCAGAGGGAGCACCATAAACTACACCTAAATATTGTCTTTGAGCAGTTTTGGCTTGGAGTTGGGCTTGTAGATGTCCATGAGCCTGGTCAGTTTTAGCGATCGCAATTGCACCAGTTGTATCCTTATCCAAGCGGTGGACAATGCCTGGACGCTGAACACCACCAATACCTGTAAGTTTAGGGCAGTGGGCTAAAAGGGCATTGACAAGAGTACCACTTTCATGACCAGGTGCGGGATGAACTACCAAACCAGCCGGTTTATTGATAATAATCAGAACGTCATCTTCATAAAGAATGTCTAAGGGGATGACTTCCGGTTGTAATTCCAGAGGTTTGGGGTCAGGAATGGTTAGGGAGATGCGATCGCCTAGCTGAACTTTAGCTTTTTTTGAGATGCACACGTGATCATTCACTTGCACGTTGCCTTGTTCAATCAGCTTCTGGATACGAGAGCGAGACAAGTCAGGTGTTTGTTGGGCAATATAGCTGTCAAGGCGATAACTGGGAGTGGAACCAGTAGACTTGCTACTTTCCTGAACTTGCAATAATTTGATAGAAAGCTGAGGGGTCATTGTTAATCGTTGATGGTCAAGCGCACTGAGAATGAGGAATAAAGAAGACTTTAATAAATTATGAATTATTTATTATTGATAATTCATAATTAACAATTAATAATTAACCAAAAGCGATCAACCAACCATTTTAGAAGTGATTAACCGAATTTGATCTTATTAATTATTTTGGTTCGTAGCAAAGTGCAGCGGTAGGGTAACCGTAAATGTCGTTCCCACCCCAACTTCACTGTTTACAGCAATTTTAGCCTCGTGCAAGTCTAAACATTTTTTGACAATTGCTAAACCCAGTCCAGTCCCAGGGATACTGCCAACATTACTTGCTCTTTCAAAGGACTCAAATAGTTTCTCTTGGTCTTTTATAGGAATGCCGATCCCTTGATCTTGAACCTGGATTACTGCGGTCGAAGAATTGCAATTGAGTTGAAATTTGACCGTACCTCCTTCTGGAGAATATTTAATCGCATTTAAGAGCAAATTGTTAACAATATGACTCAACAGTCTTTCATCGATTAGGGCATCTTGACAGCTACCATGACTAATGAACATCAGGTTATGCTTAGAACCCAGGTTAATTTTGATATTTTCGAGTATGTCCTGACACAAAGCAACTAAATCTATGGCTTCTGGCTCAAACTTGAGTTTCCCGGCATCGGCTTTCCCAATCGTTAGAACATCATCCAAAAGTTGAGTCATCCGGAGCACAGCATGCTGAATCTTGTCATGGTGCTTCAGTTTTTTCTCAGGGGACAATTTTTTCTCATAGCGTTGTAGCATTTGAGCAGAAGATTGAATAGTAGTCAGTGGTGTGCGAAACTCGTGAGAAACTAATGAAACGAAACCTGAGCGGAGTTGACCGAGTTCTTTTTCCTTGGCCAATGCATTAAGAATATCTGCTTCTGCTTGCTTGAGTTCAGTGATATCCCTTCCCACCGCCTGGCATTCGATAAACTGGCCATGTTCATCAAACATAGCTCGATCACTCCACTGCTGCCAGCGAATTTCTCCAGAGTCGAGAAGAACTCGGTGTTCGTAAGTGTTGATCGGATTTTCTACAGAAAGAGAACGGAAGTTCCGGGTAACAATGTCTTCGTCTTCCGGAGGCATTTTTGGCAAAAATACTTTACCTACTAATTCAGAGCGGTCTTTGTCAAAATAGCGGCAGTAAGCATCATTGACAAATGTTAGAGTGCCATCAAGCTTCAAGCGACAGATCAGTTCAGTTTGATCTTCAATAATGGCACGAAATCGTTCTTCACTGTGTCGCACCGCCTCTTCTGCCTGTTTGCGTTCTGTAATGTCTTCAACCATGCTCAAAATACACAGGATTTCTCCTGCTTGATCTCGCATAGCCATCATCGTTAAATTACCCCAGAGGGTATGTTGATTCTTTTTGAGGTAACGTATTTCTAACTTAAAACTATCAATTTCTCCTTGTATGACCTGCCTAATATAAGGCTTGGCTTTTTCTAGGTCTTCAGGATGAGTAATGGTCAAACCATTGAGAGTCATTAGTTCAGACTTGGTGTATCCCAGCATTTCATAAAAAGCCCGATTCACCTGAATAAACTGATAATCCAAATCTGACAGTGACATTCCAATGGGTGCTTCATCAAACACCCGTCGAAATTTTGCTTCTTTCTGGTCTAACGCGGCTTCTGTATTTAGTCTCAATTGCTGATAAGCTTGCCGTAATTCTACCTCTGCCTGCTTGCGCTGGGTAGTATCTTGGATAATCCCGATAACTTGATAAATATTTTCTTGCTCATCTAACAGGGGAATATAGGTAGCGAGGACAGTGAGTTCACCAACCTCTTGCAAAGTCAAAGTCAGTTCTTCCACTTGTGGCATCCGGGTTTCCACAGCCTTTTGTAGCAGTTTCACATAGATATTCTGAAATACAGGAGGATAGATTTCCTCGTCAGTGTACCCCAGTAGTGGTGAATCAGCCACTCCAGTTAGCTTAACCCCTTGTTGATTGATAAACTGGAGCCGCCGCTGGGCATCATAGATCATAAATGTACCGGGATAATTATCCACTGCTAGGCGAAATCGTTTTTCGCTCAGGCGTAATGCCTCTTCTGCCTGTTTACGCTCCGTGATGTCAACAATTAAGCCCACCAGACGATTGAGATTACCTGAACTATCTAGGTAAAACTTTCCTTTGTTCTCAACGGTGATGTATGTGCCATCCTTCTTACGGATCCGATACTCAATATCAAAAGGCTCTTTAGTGACAATCACCCTTTCAATGGTGTGTCGGTATCGTTCTAAATCATGAGGATAAATTAATTGATCCCACCCTTGCCCAGTGTTGGTGAGTTCTCCTGGAGAATAACCTAATACTTGTTCAATATTGTGACCCCAAATCAATTCATTGGTCTGGGTATTCCATTCGTAGAGCAGCTGACCACTGATTTGACTAACCGCTTTATAGCGATAAACCCATTCCCTTAATAGAGCAAAGTCACTTTTGAAGTTTTGCTGATCTAGATTTAGATTTTCAAAGCCCTTACTGCCTTTATAGGAGCCAGTAGAGTTACCATAGTTCAATCCCGATTCTAGCTGTTTAATACTACTGATATCTTTACCAACAGCATAGAGAAGACCCTGTTCATCCTGTGAAATTCTCCAAGCGAGCCAACGCAAGCTACCATCTTTGTGGTAAAATCTATTCCGATATTCGACTAGTTTTCCTTGACTACAATCACGAAGGGCATTGAGAGTAAATTCCCGATCTTCTGGATAAATCCACTCAATCCAAGGTCGCGATCGCAATTCGGAGCAAGTCCAACCTAGAACCTTTTCCCAAGCCGGATTAATTTGTTTAAAATATCCGTTTTGACCAAAGGTGCATAATAGATCAAGTGATAAAGAAAACAAGATCTTTAGGCCGGACTCTGCCTCTGCCATTGTTTCAGTACTTTTTATGTGAGACTGAGTGGTGTTCATTGCTGGGCTCGATCCGTCAGAAATTCTACAGATAAGCTAGGGATACATCTACCCACAGTCTTCCCTCAATAATCAGTATAATCACAAGATCATCAGCAATAATATTTTAGAAAGCTCAGCAGATTTCTCTGAGTCAAGGAAATTGTGAGGACATTTTGTGGTAATATTAGCTAGTCATTTCCCCTGAAGCCCTGCTGAGAGCTTTATAGTGAGAGCTTTATAGTAAGCCTGATTAGCATGTTCTCTTGGAGCAGTACGGTGGTAAATAACTGTGCTAGATAACTGTGCTAGATAATTGTGCTAGATAATTGTGCTAGGTGACTAGGGCTGATAACTTGTCACAACTCGCCCAGCTCCGTAGCACTGTCGGTAATAATACTTTGTTATCTCATCCCCTTGTTCTGAAAGTTGGTCAATTGCAATCCCATTTCGACCGTGATCAATACCCGAACTATGAATGTAATCACCATCACCTAGATACAATCCTACATGGTTAACTTTTTGACCGGTAGCGAAAAAGACTAAATCCCCTGGTTGTAGTTGCTCCATTCTAATGGTTTGGGTGAAAGCTGCTTGCTGATAGGAATCTCTGGGTAACCAAATCCCCGATGCCGCAAACGCTGCTTGCATCAGCCCTGAACAGTCATAGTTGGGAGCTACTGTACCCCCCCAAAGGTAGTAGGGATTTTGATCCATTGCTGCTTTAGTAAACCCAATCACCGCTTTTATTCGTGTTTGAATTTGAGCTGGAGATATAGAAATGGGGCGATAAGGAGTCTTAGCTATCTCCAGTAGAGCCAAATCCGACACAGGCAACCAACCAGAATAGTTATCTTCGCACAGACGTACTTCTAAGGCATTACCGACAGGCAGGACAGACTTGACCCGCAAGTGCCTTCCTGTAGCTGCTTGCGTTGTCAAACGCTTACAGTTGGGCGAATCATAGAGGTTGAGATTAGCACGACAGTAGTATTCCAAATCATTGGCTCGTAATTGCTCAAGCAAAACCATAGTATAGGAAGGCGCAACTTACACTCAGATTATGATCCTTTTCTAGAACGATGAACAACTAGGAAGATGAAGCAGTGAAATCAACCGTTGCCCCAACAGCAACCTTTGAGTGACTACTTGATGATCAAAATACTTTAATCGAGCGCCTCGGGATCTCGCAAGTGGACTTACGCCACTCAGCGGTGCGACCCCGGTCGGGTTTCCCGACAAGGGTGAACCCGCACCAAGAGAGAGGAAAAATCAGGGGCCAACGCCAATCAGTAATTTCCGATCGGGTAACCGACAATAGAGAATTACAGAGGTTTTACAGGTAAGAATAGCTAAGTCCTGTGGAGCGTGATGTTTACGCAGGGCAAAACTAAAAGCCAAAATGAGGTTATTCTGCTCTTTGTATCTGGTAAAGTTGGTCGGATGAGTAGACTATCCTAGGATTGGGTTCAAGTTCTTGAGTAGCTTATGTGATCTCAATGGCTAGCAGCTACAAGTTACTGACCAAAAAATATAGCTTTTAGCTTTTGGCTAACTGCTATATTTGTTACCCCTAACCAATGACCAATTAGTTTTTGAGGAGTGAGTGTGAAGAGTAATTTTCCTAAGACCCTTTCGATGCAACTGAGTATGGCAGTATTGACGATGGTCAGTTACCAGCTGTCTGCTACTGCTGAAACACCTAGCTATAATTCATCGGTAAAGCAATTTACCCAGACAGGAGCAGCGGTCAGACCTGAGGAATTAGCAGCAGCTTCCAGGATCACAGTTGACTCTAATCGATTTAATCCGGAAACTACACAGACTCCTGAAAATATCTTCAGACCAACTAGTCTGCCATCAAGCAATCTCAACACTATCACTGACCATCAAGCTAATTCCCGTTTAGGGCAATTGGACAGGGTAGGAGCAGCGGTTCGTGCTACTAAGTCGGTAGGGTCTCCTAGTGAATTGGTCAACCGCTCCCAATTCAATGGCTCAGTTGCACCAATTGCTGACTATACAGTCAGACAGAAGCAGGTACCATTAGCCAATTTAGAAACTATCCAGTATCCTGCTAATCTCCCCAAACAAGAGCTAGAAGCGATCACTGAGCAATCCCAAAAACCTTCTCAAGAGTTTAATAATTCTGTGGTAGCTCCACCGAGACCAGGGACTTTAGCGACATCTGTAGCAGCTCTAAAAATACAACTAGATCAAGCCAGCTCTCCCACATCAGAGGCAACCTCCTATGAAGGAGGCACCCCTGTAGCTCAGAGAAATATTGACCCTACTGGCAAGAGCCTCGGGGTTGGAAACTATATCGGAGTTGGCGGTAATATCGGTTTTACTGATGATGGCACCAATATTGGTCGAGGTGCCTTTATGATTAACGGCAAATACGATTTATCTCCCACCCTATCAGTGCGTCCTAGCATACTAATCAATGATGATGCTACCTTTTTGATCCCAGCCACTTACAACTTTATTTTCCAGGATGAACCGTTTGAGCCGCCTACTTACTCAGCTTTCGCTGGTGCTGGTTTGGCTTTTTCTACAGGTGATGAGGACAATGTCGGTTTAATCGTTACTGGTGGTGTTGATTGGCCATTTGGACCCAATTTTGTTGCCAATGCTGCTTTAACTGGTGGAATTTTCATTGATGGTGCCACAGATCTCGGAATTTCTTTTGGCATTGGTTACAGCTTCTCTAACTTTGACAGGTAGACAAGGGACAGATATAAGCTCATGAGGGATAAGATACCGTGATGGTGCATCTCATCCCTCCTTTTTACAAGGAGCAAGGGTTACTTAATCCAATTTTACACATCTCTTGGTGCGCGTTCACGCTTAGCTTTTTCAACGCTTGGGGTAGCACCGCTTTGAAAAAGCTCGAACTAGCACTGGTTTTCCAAGCAAGGAAAGCTTGATTTTTGCCAAAAGTAGATTTTGCGAGTTAGTTGATGATACTTAGATGATACTCAACGGAGAGGGAGGGATTCGAACCCTCGGATAGGCCTGAACCTATCAACAGATTAGCAATCTGCCGCTTTCGACCACTCAGCCACCTCTCCAAGGTGGTGTCTGTCCATAATAGCACATTTTTGAGGTTGTCAACTGCTACTAATCTAAATTTTATGATGAGAAACTATGAGCGTTCGCTAGCCAACGCCCTTCGGGCTAATCGCCTTTGGCGCGGCTGAGGCCAAAGGCCAAGCTTCCGCGCTTATGCGATCGCTTACAGCACTGAAATAGGAAAATGCAATACGAAAATTTATGATGAGTCTAGGACTGTCCCAATCTCTGTCTTGATGCACTATTTTTAAGTGAGGGAGATTCAGCCAGCTATAAAGACCTCTGTGAAATCCCAGAAGCATCTCAAGAAGCTAACACAATACCATATAGTGCCGGACTTAAGTTATCATTATATATAAATAAATTGTTAAGATTTATTTACTTCCATCCACTGATGTGTTAAGCACACCTGAGAAGTTAAAATTTGTTAAGTGAGTGTGTAAAAGCTCGACGCTGAGGGTTTAGCCGGATAGAGGTCAGACTCCCCATAGCTGAAAACCTTCTGTAAGCTCCAACATCAAAAAAGCCTATGAATACGAAAAATACACAGCACATTGCTCTGATCTCCGTTCACGGAGATCCAGCGATAGAAATCGGTAAGGAAGAAGCTGGAGGACAGAATGTGTATGTGCGCCAAGTGGGTGAAGCTCTTGCTAAGCAGGGGTGGCAGGTGGATATGTTTACTCGCCTCTCCAGTTCCAATCAAGCCACAATTGTTGAACATACTCCAGGTTGTCGCACTATTCGCCTAACTGCTGGTCCAAAAGCATTTGTGCCACGGCAAGAGATTTTTGAATACTGCGGTGAGTTTTTAACCGAATTGCTTAAGTTTCAGGAGCAATCAGGCATTCACTACTCAATAGTACATACAAACTACTGGCTTTCGGCTTGGGTAGGTATGGAGTGGAAGAAGCGTCAATCGCTCATTCAACTTCACACCTATCACTCCCTAGGCGCAGTTAAATACGAGTCAGTAGAAACAATTCCGAAGATTGCTGCGACTCGCTTGGACATAGAAAAAGCAGTGCTAGAAACAGCAGAACGCATTGTTGCTACATCTCCCCAAGAACAAGAACACATGCGTACGCTAGTTTCAAGTAAGGGCGACATTGATATTATTCCCTGTGGTACAGACATTGACCGATTTGGCAAGATTAACCGCTTAGAAGCACGGCAAAAACTTGGCCTTAGCCCTGAAAACAAAATCATCTTTTACGTGGGACGGTTTGACCAACGCAAGGGCATTGAAACCCTAGTTCGAGCTGTGGGTTCCTCCAAGTTACAGGGTGATCCTAACTTGAAGCTGATTATTGGTGGTGGTTCTCGTCCTGGTGAGAAAGATGGTATGGAACGCGATCGCATTGAAGGGATTGTAGCTGAATTGGAACTGCAAACTATCACTACATTTCCTGGACGCATTGCTGATGAACTACTTCCAGCTTATTACGCTGCAGCTGATGTTTGCGTAGTACCAAGTCACTACGAGCCTTTTGGTTTAGTTGCCATCGAAGCCATGGCTAGTGCCACCCCTGTAGTAGCTAGTGATGTTGGTGGTCTTCAGTTTACCGTTGTATCTGAAGAAACTGGCTTACTGGCACCACCCAAAGATGCTGGTGCTTTTGCAGCTGCTATCGATCGGATTCTCTCGGATCACGACTGGAAAAATCAACTTGGCTTAGGGGCAAGAGCAAGGGTAGAAAATATGTTTAGCTGGAATGGTGTTGCCCATCAGCTGAGTCAGCTCTATGAGAGCTTGCTGGAAGCCAAATCAGAGAATTTGGCAACAACTAGTGCCTAAAATCTATTGGGCACATTCATCCCCTGGCAATCAGGATAGATATTAAATCAGGATAGATATTAAAGGTTAAAGGACAAAGTTAGGAAGCTAGTATTCCTTTTGCCTTTTTCCTTAATCCTATTCATCCTGATGGGTGGCATAACTCTTGTATCTGTAAATTGGGAAAGTTTGGTAAGTTGGATATCCTCGTGAG